>JBCBFV010000084.1:0-9088 GCA_038527425.1 Pseudomonadota bacterium | reverse complement strand
TTGGCCGTCTGCCACCCCGCGCGAATAGTCGAAATCGTGGCCGCGGGGCTTGAGCCCGATGGCCGCGCGGATCGCGTCTTCGAGCACCGCATCATCCTCGGACGCGCGCAGGGGTGCGCGCAGGTCTGACATGCCTTCCTGGCCGAGGCAGGTGTAAATTTCGCCCGTGCAGGTCACACGCACACGGTTGCAGCTTTCGCAGAAATTATGGGTGAGTGGCGTGATGAAGCCTACCTGTTGGCCGGTCTCGTTCAGGCGCACATAGCGCGCCGGGCCGCCCGTACGGTGGCTGAGATCGGTAAGCGTGTATTGCTCTTCAAGGCGCTTCCGGAGGTCGCTCAGCGGCCAATATTGATCGAGGCGGTCTTCGTTGCCGAGGTCGCCCATAGGCATCACTTCGATAAAGGTGATGTCCATTCCACGGGCCTCACAGAACTCGATCAGCTGGAAGAGTTCCTCTTCGTTAAAGCCCTTCAGAGCAACCGTGTTCAGCTTCACCCGCAGGCCTGCGGCTTGCGCTTCATCGAGCCCGTGCAGGACTTGCGCCAGACGGCCCCAACGGGTGACCTCTTTGAACTTTTGCTCGTCGAGCGTGTCGAGCGAGACATTGATCCGCTTCACGCCTGCCGCCGCCAGGTCACGTGCAAAACGCGCCAATTGGGAGCCATTGGTCGTGACCGTTAGCTCCTCCAGAGCGCCCGTTTCCAGATGCCGCGACATCGCGTTGAAGAACTGCATGATCCCCTTGCGCACGAGGGGTTCACCGCCCGTGATGCGTAGCTTGCTCACGCCTAGCCGAATGAAGTTGGAGGCCATGCGATCCAGCTCTTCCAACGTCAGGAGCTCGGCCTTCGGCAGGAAGGTCATCTGCTCGGACATGCAATAGAGACAGCGGAAATCGCAGCGGTCGGTGACCGACATCCGCAAATAACTGATCGTCCGCTGAAACGGGTCAATCAAAGGTGCCAAGGTGGGTGCCTGCTCACTCGCCATACCATGGTTGTAGGCGGGCAGTGGCGCAGTGCCAAGGGGCAGCCGTTGCCAAGGGGGGGCTCAGGTCATAACTCTTTCGTATGCGTATCATCATTTGCCTCCCTTTCGTGCTCTTGGCGGGCTGCAGCCAGCTTCCCGCTGTTTTTCAACCCGGGTCCCCGCCAGTCGTCCCGCCTGCAGCGCCTGAGCTTGCGTTGGAAGAGGACAGTGAGATCGAGGAGGCCGTCGCCGAGCCCGTGCCCGCACCCAGCCGGGAGACGCTTGTGACGCTCGGCAACGCCGCCGAGCCCGGCCTTTGGGTCAAGACGCCTCTGGTGAGCACGCAGGGCCTGGGGACTGTGACGGCAGTCGAAAGCGGGCGGTCCATCGAAGTGACACTGATCCCCATCGACGGGCCACCCACGGCAGGGAGCCGTGCGTCGCTGGCCGCACTTCAAGCGCTGGGATTGCCTTTGACGGCAGTGTCACCGCTGCGGATCGATACGCCCTAGGGTGCTACTCCACGGTCACCGACTTGGCGAGGTTGCGTGGCTGGTCGACATCCGTGCCTTTCGCAATGGCCGTATGATAGGCCAGAAGCTGCGCCGGAACGGCATAAACGATAGGTGCCCAAAGCGGGTCCACCTCCGGCATGATCAGCGTTTCCCAAACACCGTCGCCGGCCTCTTCCGCGCCTGCGGCATCGCTGACAAGCACCATGCGCCCACCGCGCGCCATGACCTCCTGCATGTTCGAGATCGTCTTGTCGAAGAGCGCGTCCTGAGGGGCCATCACGATGACGGGCACGCTTTCGTCGATGAGCGCGATGGGGCCGTGCTTGAGTTCGCCAGATGCGTAACCTTCGGCGTGGATGTAGCTGATTTCTTTGAGCTTTAGAGCGCCCTCCATGGCGAGGGGGTAAAGTGATCCACGCCCGAGGAAGATGATATCGCGGGCCTCCGCCAATTGGCGGCAAACCTCAGGGTACCGTGCGCTCAGCGTCAGCGCCTGTTGGATGAGCCCCGGGGTGCGCTGCAAGCTCTTAAGGGCGTCTGCGGGCACGTTCTCGCCCCGCTTGGCTGCCGCTTTCAGCGCGAGCAGGGCCAGCACGGTGAGCTGGCAGGTGAACGCCTTGGTGGAGGCCACGCCAATCTCTGTGCCTGCATAGATCGGGAAGGTGATGTCGGATTCGCGCGCGATCGTTGACGTCGTCACATTGACCACGGCGCCGATCTTGGCTGCTTTGCCGTCCATGTAGCGCAGGGCGGCAAGCGTGTCGGCTGTCTCTCCAGACTGGCTCACGAAAATGGCCAGGGTGCCAGGGGACACGGGAGGCTCGCGATAACGGAACTCGGAGGCGATATCGATCTCAACGGGCATCCGCGCGATCTGTTCGAACCAGTATTTCGCCACGAGACAGGCGTAGAAGGCCGTGCCGCAGGCCACGAGCGTGATGCGCTCAATCCCGTCGAAGTCAAAGTCGTCGGGCAGGGCGATCTCGCCGTTCTTGACATAGTTGCCGAGGCAGGTGTCGATGACGGCGGGCTGTTCGGCAATTTCCTTTGACATGAAATGCTTATGGCCACCTTTGTCGGCTTGGGTGGCCTCGATCTGGATGCGTTGGACGGCACGATTTGCGCGTGCGCCGCGCTGGTCAGTGATCTCGACGCTATCGCGGGTGAGGACCGCGAAATCGCCTTCTTCCAGGTAAGTAATGCGATCCGTGAGGGGCGCGAGCGCGATCGCATCCGAGCCAATGTAGACCTCGCCGTCGCCATGCCCGATGGCGAGGGGGGATCCCTTGCGGGCCGCGACCATCAGATCGGGCTCGCCATCGAAGAGGAAGGCCAGCGCGAAGGCGCCTTCCAGACGCTCTACGGTTTTGCGGGCGGACTCGGCGGGGGCGAGCCCCTCATCAAGGTAGTGCTGGCACAGGAGGGCAACGGTTTCGGTGTCCGTCTGCGTTTGATGCTCGGTCCCGGCTTCTTCTAGCTCGGTACGCAGGGCACGGAAATTCTCGACGATGCCGTTATGGACCACCGCGACGCGCGCGCCCCGGTGAGGGTGGGCGTTCTGCTCGGTAGGCGCACCATGGGTGGCCCAACGGGTGTGGCCAATGCCCGCAAAGCCCGCGAGCGGTTCGTGCACCAGCTTGTCAGAGAGGTTCACCAGCTTGCCCACGGCACGGCGACGCTCCAGCTTGCCGTCGTTCAGCGTGGCGATACCCGCGCTGTCATAGCCGCGGTATTCCAGGCGCCGCAGCCCCTCAACGAGGATCGGAGCCACCTGATGAGATCCTAAAATGCCAACAATGCCGCACATTTACCTGCTCCTCTTAATCTCGCGCAGCCGTGCCATAAGGCGGCGCGCAAGGCCAGATTTGTTCTCTTGTCGTGCCCGCGCGAGCGCCAAATCGCCCTCGGGAACGTTTGATGTGATCACTGAGCCTGAGGCCGTCATCGCCTCATCTCCGACGCTCACAGGCGCAACCAGCATCGTGTTTGAGCCGATGAAGGTGTTCTTCCCGATCTCAGTTCGGTGCTTCATCACCCCGTCGTAGTTGCAGGTGATCGTGCCTGCTCCGATGTTGGAGCCCGCGCCCACAGAGGCGTCGCCGATGTAGCTGAGGTGATTGACCTTTGCGCCTTCAGCGACCTCGGCGTTCTTGATCTCGACAAAGTTGCCAACGCGGACATCCTCGGCCAGTTCAGCGCCGGGTCGGAGCCGCGCGTAGGGGCCAACGATCGCCCCGCGGGAGACATGGCATCCCTCGAGGTGAGAGAACGCGCGAATACGTGCGCCGGTCTCAACAGTGACATCGGGCCCGAAGACGACGTTCGGCTCTACGAGGCAATCGCGCCCGAGGATTGTGTCGTAGGAGAAGTAGACCGTGTCAGGGGCGTCCATTGTGACCCCGTCTTCAAGCGCCTGCGCGCGCGCGCGCGCTTGGAAGGCGGCGGACGCAGCAGCGAGGTCAGCGCGGGAGTTGACGCCGAGCGTTTCAGCCTCATCGCAGCGCACGACACGGGTAATGAGCCCTCGGCCCGCGGCAATCGCGGGCAAGTCCGTGAGGTAATACTCACCAGCGGCGTTATCGTTCGTGACCTCGTCCAAAAGATCAAACACTAGGCCGCTGTCGCCCGCTAAAACTCCAGAATTACAGAGGGTTATGGCGCGTTCATCTTCTGAAGCGTCTTTCCACTCGACGATCTTTTCCAGCCGGTCGCCTTCCGTCACCAAGCGTCCGTAGCGGCCCGGATCAGCCGCCTCAAAACCCAGCACAGCCAGCGAGGCGCCGCTGAGCGCATCCGCCATCTCAGACAGCGTCGAGGCCTCAATGAAAGGGGTGTCGCCATAAAGGACGAAGACGGGGCCATCGTGAGCCTCCAGCGCGGCTCTGGCTTGTTGAACGGCGTGTCCGGTGCCCAGCTGCTCTTCCTGGCGCACGAATTCCACGTGGTCGCCAAGATCAAGCGCCTCCACGGCCTCTGCGCCATGGCCTGTCACGACGACCACCTTCTCTGCTTCCAGATCCGCCGCGCTGCCCAGAGCGTGAACCAACAGGGGCGCGCCCGCCACCTCGTGCAGCACCTTCGGCATATCCGACTGCATCCGTGTGCCGCGCCCTGCGGCCAAAACAATAAGAGCGTTGGGCATGGCTGCTCCGCCTTCCTTTTCCTCGTGGTAAGCCCCAAAAAGGCGCCGCAAGCAAGAGTGGAGCCTGTCACGTTGGATGACGGCCTGAAACGGAGAGTGGCGGAATGACGCGCAGTGTGATCTTTGATCTCGATGGAACGCTGGCAGATACCTCAGGTGATCTACTGGCGGCTGCAAACGCCTGCTTTGTGGGGCTTGGGCTGGGGGAGCTTCTGACGCGTGCCGATGCGGGCACTGCTCTGCGAGGCGGCCGCGCGATGCTCAGGCTCGGGTTTTCGCGCCTCGCCGGAGGGGAGGCCGATGAGGCGGCGGTGAACGCTCAATACCCCAAGCTTTTGCGCCACTATGACGAGGCAATCGACGTCCAAACGAAGATGTACCCCCGCGCCATGGAGGCGGTGGAGGCTTTGAAGTCAGCCGGGTTCGCCGTTGCGATCTGCACGAACAAGCCCGAGCGCCTCGCAGAGAAGTTGATGCGCAGCCTTGGCCATCGCGCGGCCTTTGGTGCGCTGGTCGGGGCCGACACGACGCCCGTGCCAAAGCCTGATCCCACGCCCTATTTCGAGGCGGTTTCTCGCGTGGGCGGGGATCCTGCGCGGTCTTTCCTCGTGGGGGATTCCATGACGGATGAGCGCACGGCGCGGGCAGCAGGGGTGGCGAGCGTCTCTGTCTCTTTCTCGCCCGATGCGGCCAGCCGCGCGGAGATGTCGCCCGATGCGTGGCTCGACGATTACGGTGATCTGCCTGCCTTGGCTGCGCGCCTTATCCCGTAATCAAGTCAAAGAGGTCAGAGGCAGGGCGCGCCTCTAGCGTATCGATCACCTCGACGATCTGGGGCGCCTGCGGCACACCATCCGCGTATTCTAAGAATTTCGCTTCAATCTCTGCCGGTGAGGCTGGGGCGGTGGCGTCCCATTTTGCCTCGTGCCAGTCACTTTCGTGGGCGGTGCCGTTCTTGAGCACAATCCGTGCCCGCGCGATGCGCTTGCCGGGGAAAAGTGCGTTGGCGTGATCGTCCTCCTCCATCCGCGTGGCCAGCGACAGGCGGCGCACTTCCGGGTGGAAGAGGAGCTCTCCCTGAACTTCGTTTGGCCCAAGCTTCCCATGGGCCAGCGCCAAGGCAACGGGGAAAGACGTTGAATATTGCGCCTCTTCAGTCGTCGTGGGCGACGCGGTGGCGAGCCTCGTGCTCTCATGAAAGGTAGTGATCACGATCTCGGCCACGTCTTCCGCTTTGAAACCATGGGCGCGCTGGAGCGCGAGGCAGGCCTCCACCGGTGGCTGGGCCCAGCGACAGACCGGGTAGTTCTTGATGTATTGCTCTTCCATGTACCAGCGCGTGCCGAGGTTGGCCCAATGCGGCCCCTCGAGGATGGCCGCTGGGGCGCCGGTAAAGCCCGCGCGGGCCAGCTCGACGGCGCTCACGCCCGCCATGGCGCCCCAGCCTGAGCCGTCTTTGAGCATCGTGGGATGATCAATCACCCGCATCATGGGCGATCTGGGGCCGTGGTATTCGGCGATGCCTGCCGCATGGGCCAAGGTATCGCGGTCGAGGCCCGCCATATGTCCCCCTGCGAGCGCCGCCGCCACGGCGACCCAAGCGCCGGAGGTGTGGTAATCACCGGCCGTGTCGTGAAGTGTCACCGACAGGCGCGTTCCCAGCTCGTAGCCTGCGACGAAGGCCTCGAGAAACGCCTTCCCACTCGCGTCTGGTCCAAGCGCATAGAGTGCCGGAAAGAGGCCGCAGCCCACGTGGCCTTTGGCCGGATTCCATCCGTCATGGGCGTCGATGGCATCAATCGTCATACCACCCGCCAGCGCCACACCGGGCGCCGATGCGGTGCCCGGTTGAAAGAGGAGGGCGCGCGCGCCCCCAAAGCTCGCCCTCGCATGGGCGCTTATGATCTGAGAGAGGTCCGTGTCGCGCGCCGAAAAACCTACGCCGATCAGGTCAAGAAGGCTAAGCTTGGCGCGCAGGCGCGTCTCTTGGCCGAGCGCATCCCAGCTGAGGTCGCGCAGAAAATCATAGGCATTCATGCGTCCAGTATCGCGTGGCTATCTGCCCGTGCAGGCCCAGCTGCGACGTCGCGCGCCGCGAATGCTCATTGACCGCGCCTGCCGCGCGGCCCTAGGCATCAGGCATGGATATTTTTACCGGCTCCTTCACCCAGCAAGAACCTATCCCCGACGAGGGGATTGAGGCTGCACTGGCTGTCCTGCGCCACGGCAGGCTTCACCGCTATAACGAGGCCCCCGGCGAGGTCGCGGAAACCGCCGCGCTGGAAGAAGAATTCGCGGCGCAGATGGGCGCGAAATACTGCCTCGCTGTTGCATCGGGCGGGTATGCCTTGGCCACTGCCTTGCGCGCCGTGGGTGTGAAGCCGGGCGACCGGGTGCTTACCAACGCCTTCACGCTGGCCCCGGTGCCCGGCGCCATTGCCAGCGTCGGCGCCAAGCCGGTCTTCGTAGGCGTCACCCAGGATCTCGTCATCGATTTCGACGATCTGCTCGCCAAAGCCGATCAGGCCGATGTGCTGATGCTCTCCCACATGCGCGGGCACATCTGCGATATGGACGCGCTGGTGCGGCTGGCTTGCGATAACGGACTGAAGATCATCGAGGATTGCGCGCATACCATGGGCGCCTCTTGGAACGGCAAGCTGTCCGGGCGTCACGGGATGATCGGCTGCTACTCCTGCCAGACCTATAAGCACGTGAACTCGGGCGAGGGCGGTCTGATTGTCTCGGACAACGCCGAGGTCATGGCCCGTGCGACGATGCTCACCGGTAGCTACATGCTCTATGGTCGCCACCGCGCTGCGCCGCCGCCTGAGGCCTTTGAAGACATCCGTCTCGATACGCCCAATATCTCGGGCCGCATGGACAATTTGCGTGCCGCGATCTTGCGCCCTCAGCTTAAAGCGCTGGACGCGCAAGGGGCGCGCTGGAACAAGCGCTACGAGGTGATGGATGCAGGCCTTGCCGATACGCCGGGCCTCAAACTGATCGAGCGCCCTGAGGCCGAGGATTTCATCGCCTCATCGCACCAGTTCTTGTTGCTCGATTGGGCCGACGACGCGATCTGCGAAGTGGTGCGCCGCTGCGGTGCGCGCGGGGTGGAGCTCAAGTGGTTCGGCGCGCCTGAGCCTGTGGCTTTCACCTCCACCTACCATTCGTGGCGCTATGCGGAGCCTGAGGCCATGCCCGCCTCCGACCGTATTTTGCGCGCCGTGATGGACATGCGCCTGCCGCTGACTTTCAGCCTTGAGGACTGCGCGTTGATCGCCCGTATCATCCGGGAAGAGGTCTCGGCGGTCTATCAACAGGGGTAAAGCCACCGGCGGGCCGCAATAGCCGATTCTTCTAATATGCCAGCGCGGCCGTTTCTATTCTATCAAGCATCCCATTATGCGCTCGTGGAGGGTGGGATACTCCGCGGTGCTGAGATCAGAAGCGCTTACTGCGACGCCCAAAACAGCTTCCGCAAGAACGCAATTTGCTGCTTCTGGATCGGGATCCGGCAAGTTGTCCATGAAGGTAAAGACGGCAAACACGCTACGGCCACCTTCATTCGTAATTTTCAGGGGCGTAGCCTTCATCAATCCGTCAAACTCTGGGTCCAACTTTAAGGCCGCAAGACCGTACTGCCCCAAAACATTCGTGTGAGGCACGGCTTGTGGATTGGGCAAAAAGAAAACCGCAATTTCAGCAGTATCGAGCGAAACCCACGAGGCCCGCGTGTCAATTACTCCCAGCGTGTCGCGCTTTGTCAGTTCCTCTAAAAAGCCGACCGGTTGTTGATACGTGACCACCTTAAACGGTGCGGCAAAGGTGTCGCCTTTGAGAAAGGTTGGTAGGCCTACTAGGATAGCTACCGAAACGGACGCGAATAGACTTCTTAAAGTGCGCACCGGTCTTTTCTCCTAAGAAGTGTATCCGAGGTTTGGTCGCGCCTCAGTGAGGCAAAGAGGCTGTGGATGCTCGACTCTCGATTTTTTACGTTTTCCCTAGCCTGTCATCAAGGAGGTCTTGCGGCTTTGCGCATGGGTTCCCGCTACAGTTATTTGTGCTGGAGCCAAGTGCGGCTGCTCTTTGGCACGGCACGCTTCGCGCTTGTTCCGCGCCGTTTCAGAAGCAGCTTATTCTACACTAACTTCTCTAGACAGAACTCGCCCGCCGGACTATTATCTGAACAAGTGTTCAATTAACGGAGCGACAGGCATGTTCTACCACTCCATGAGGTTTGATTTCGACGAGGATGCCGAGGCGATCCGCGATACTGCTCACCGTTGGGCGCAGGACCGCGTGAAACCCATGGCCGCCGAGATCGACCGTGAAAACAACTTCCCCGCCGAGCTCTGGAAAGAGATGGGCGATCTGGGTCTGCTCGGCGTCACCGTGGGTGGGGAATATGGCGAGCGTGTGGTCGAGATAGCCCATGCCTGCCCCGCCATATTCC
>JBCBFV010000083.1:0-9110 GCA_038527425.1 Pseudomonadota bacterium | reverse complement strand
TGGACCATATTGGCCTCCCCATCGAAGAGCTCCACTTTGCCAGACACGACCCGCTTTTGGCCCACAGGTAGCAGATTCTCGAGGAAACGACCCGACACGTTGAAATAGACAATCTGAAAGGTGGTGCCGGCATCTTCGACAAAAATCCGGTGCGGGGCGCCCTTGCGGGAGGCGATGCGATGGCTTGTGATGGTGACCTCGACGGTCAGCGTCGCGGGCAGGTCTGCGCCTTTAACAGTCGTCACCGGACGGCGATCGATCACCGAATGCGGCAAGTGAAAGAGCAGGTCCCGCGGCTTCTCGATATGGAGCGCGGCGAGGTTCTGCGCCGTCTTAGGGCCAATGCTCGGCAGCGTCTCCAGATCGCTAAAGAGCGGAAAGAGGATTTCGGGGCGGCTCATCCGCCGATGAGCTCCAGCCAGCCGTCTTCATCGAGGGTCTCGATGCCGAGCTCTGCCGCTTTCTTGGCTTTGGAGCCCGCGCCCGGACCCGCAACGAGAATGTCGGTCTTGGCACTCACCGAGCCTGAGACCTTCGCACCGAGCGCCTCTGCGCGGGCTTTAGCCTCGGCGCGCGTCATCTTTTCGAGCGTGCCCGTGAAGACGACCGTTTTGCCGGTGACGGGGCTCGTGGTGGTGGGCGCCGCCTCGTCTTCGATGTTGAGCTCGGCCGTCAGACGGTCGATTGAGGCCCGCTCCCGGGGCTGCGCAAAGGCTTTGATCAGCGAGGCCGCCATGACGGCACCCACCCCATCCACGCCCAAAAGATCGCTCCACGCGGGGCTCTCAGCGAGGGCCTCCTTGCTCTGGGCCTGCACGGCAGGTTCGGTCGCGGCGCGGTCCATGGCGTCCGTGAATGCGCTCCAGGAGCCATAGTGGCGGGCGAGCAGACGCGCTGCGGCCTCGCCCACGTGCCGAATGCCCAGACCGAAGAGCACGCGCGAGAACGGCGCCGCGCGCTTCGCCTCAATCCCGGCAAAGAGGTTTACAGCCGATTTCGCGCCATAGCCCTCGCGGTTGGCGAGCTTGGTGAGATTGGCCGCGTCACGCGTGGCCAAGGTGTAAATATCGGCGGGCTCTTTGATCGGCAGCTGATCGTCGCCGTAGAACATCTCGATCTGTTTGGCGCCGAGGCCGTCGATGTCCATCGCGCCGCGGCTGACGAAATGCTTAAGCTTTTCGACCGCCTGCGCGGGGCAGATCAGGCCGCCTGTGCAGCGGCGGACGGCGTCGCCCTCTTCCCGGATCGCCTCAGATCCGCATTCCGGGCAAACCGTCGGGAATTTGTAAGGCTTGGCGTCGGCTGGACGTTTGGAGAGGTCTACGTCCGCGACCTTCGGGATCACATCGCCTGCGCGGTAGACCTGCACCCAATCGCCTTCGCGGATGTCTTTGCCGCCGCGGATTTCCTCGCCTTTGGAATCTACGCCGCGGATATAATCTTCATTGTGGAGCGTGGCGTTCGAGACCACGACGCCCCCCACCGTCACAGGCGTCAGGCGGGCAACGGGGCTGAGCGCGCCGGTGCGGCCCACCTGAATTTCGATCTTCTCAAGCGTCGTCCAGGCGAGCTCCGCCGGGAATTTATGCGCGATCGCCCAGCGGGGCGTGGTGGAGCGGAAGCCCATGCGCTCTTGCAGGGCCAGCTCATCGACTTTGTAGACGACCCCGTCGATGTCGTAGCCCAGCGTCGCGCGCTGCTGCTCGATCTGGCGATAATGCGCGATGAGGTCCTCGGGCGAGGTGCAGAGCTTGGTGAGCGGGTTCGTCGAAAAGCCGAGCTCCTTCATCCGCGCGATGGCACCGGATTGGGTATCCGAGAGGGGCGCCGACAGCTCGCCCCAGGAATAGGCAAAGAACCTTAGGGGACGCGCGGCGGTGATGCTGGCGTCGAGCTGGCGCAGCGACCCGGCAGCGGCGTTGCGCGGGTTGGCAAAGGGTTTCGCGCCCTTCTCGGCCTGCGACGCGTTGAGCGCATCGAAATCCTCGTGCGCCATATAGACCTCGCCCCGGATCTCGAGCACCTCGGGGGCGCCCTCCAGCAGCTCGGGGAGATCCGTGATCGTGCGCGCGTTGGCGGTGACGTCTTCGCCAACCGCGCCATCGCCGCGGGTTGCAGCCTGGATGAGGCGGCCATTTTCATAACGCAGGGACAGAGACAGCCCGTCAATCTTAGGCTCAGCCGTGAAGGCGAGCGGCGCGGCATCATCCAGCCCCAGGTACTTGCGCGTGCGGGCATCGAAGTCGGCCACATCAGCGTCATCGAACGCATTGGCCAGAGACATCATGCGCACCGCGTGGGTGATCTTGCCGAAGGCCTCATTGATGGGCGCGCCTACTTGCTCGGAGGGGCTGTCTGGTCGCTTAAGCTCCGGGAATGCCTCTTCCAGCGCCTTGTTGCGCGCTTTCAGCGCGTCATAAGCCGCGTCACTCAATTCCGGCGCGTCTTCGGTGTGGTATTCGCGGTTGGCCCGGCCCAGGGTTTCAGCGAGGCTTGCAAGCTCCTCGGCTGCTTCCGCTGCGGTCATTGTGTCGATGGTCTTGTTGCCCTCGGACATGGCCTTTCCCCCTGTACTATGAGGGTGATAGGAGTGCCCGCCCCCCTCGTCCAGCCCGCCAGCGTCAGAAACGAAAAACGGCGCCCCTTGGGACGCCGTTCAAGATGCGATGATCCGCAGAGTGTTAGGCGCGCAGCTTCATCGGCGCCTCATCGAGATCCGGCTCCGGGTCCCGCAGGACATACCCCCGGCCCCAAACTGTCTCGATATGGTTTTCGCCACCTGTCGCCGTGCTCAGCTTCTTGCGAAGCTTACAGATGAACACGTCGATGATCTTGAGTTCCGGCTCATCCATCCCGCCATACAGATGGTTGAGGAACATCTCCTTGGTGAGCGTCGTGCCTTTGCGCAGGCTCAACAGCTCCAGCATCTGGTATTCCTTGCCCGTCAGGTGCACGGGCTTGCCCTCAACCTCTACAGTCTTGGCATCCAGGTTCACGTCCACACGGCCCGTCTTGATGATCGACTGCGCATGGCCCTTCGAGCGCCGGATGATCGCGTGAATGCGCGCAACCAGCTCCTCCCGGTGGAAAGGCTTGGTCAGATAGTCGTCTGCGCCGAAGCCGAAGCCTTTAATCTTGCTCTCGGTATCGCCGTCGCCCGACAAGATCAGGATCGGCGTGTCGATCTTGGAAACCCGCAGTTGTCGAAGCACCTCAAGGCCGTTCATATCCGGCAAATTGATGTCCAGAAGGATCAGATCGTAATCGTAGAGCTTTGCGAGATCGATCCCCTCCTCGCCCATGTCCGTGGAGTACACGTTAAGCGAAGCATGGGTCAGCATCAGCTCAATGCTTTTGGCTGTAGTCGGATCGTCTTCGACAAGAAGTACGCGCATGGCCTACCCTTTCAGAATGGCTGGTCCCCACCCTTTTGCCACTCAATGGTTAACCGCACGTTACCACATCCACAAAATCTTACCACATCTTAAGGTTGACGGTATCTTTTCAACTGCGTTGCCTTGAGCGCCTTCTCGCCGTGATCACGCACCGCGCTCATCCAACTTTCAAGCTCTTCCATGCTCAGCGCGTACATCTGGCAGGCTTCTTCGCGCGTAATCAGGCCCGCAACGACGCCTTTGATGACGCAGGCCTTGCGGCTTGCCACCCAGCGGGTCGTGTTGATTGGCGGCAGGTCCGCCCTGCTCATAACAGAGCCATCTGGCAACGTGACGGTTCGCGGCCCGTCGACTTTCTTCAGGTACATCTCTCTCACCCTCATGATGAATGCGGGTGACATTTGCGCTGAATGGACTTAACGAGCGGTGAAACGCGCTCTTGTGAGTGTTTCGCATTTTCCTATATTTTCAGCCTCTTGAGACAGGAACGTAGGATGTCACTGGATCATACGACTCAACTGAACTCGCTGGGCTTCGCCAAAAGCCCTGCTGAAACCCGCGTCGTCGTCGCCATGTCCGGCGGCGTCGATAGCTCTGTTGTTGCCGCTGAGCTGAAGTCTCAGGGCTATGACGTCGTGGGCGTCACGCTGCAGCTTTATGACCATGGCGCGGCCCTTGCCAAAAAGGGCGCCTGCTGTGCCGGGCGCGACATTCACGACGCGCGTCGCGTGGCAGAGGAAATGAATTTCCCACACTATGTGCTTGATTATGAAAACACTTTTCGTGAGGCGGTGATCGACGAGTTCGCCGACAGCTACCTTGCGGGCGCCACGCCTGTGCCCTGCATTCGCTGCAACGAGCGCGTGAAATTCAAAGACCTGCTCGAAACCGCGAAGGATCTCGACGCGGACTGCATGGCCACCGGCCATTACATCCAGCGCGCGATAGGTCCGGCGGGCGCCGAGCTCCACCGCGCCGCCGACCCTGTCCGTGATCAAAGCTACTTCCTGTTTTCGACGACCCCGGAACAGTTGGATTTTCTACGTTTTCCGCTTGGGCACCTCTCCTCGAAGGCGCAAACCCGCGAGCTGGCCATCAAATACGGTCTGCCGGTAGCAGATAAACCCGACAGTCAGGACATCTGTTTCGTGCCCAATGGTGACTACGCTGCGGTGATTGAAAAGCTGCGCCCCGGCGCCGCAGACCCCGGTGAGATCGTTCATGTAGATGGCCGGGTTGTGGGTGAGCATCGCGGCGTGATCCACTACACGATCGGCCAGCGCCGCGGCCTTGGCATCGGCGGGCTTTCCGAGCCGCTTTATGTGGTGAAGCTCGATGTCGACGCGCGCCGTGTGATCGTCGGCCCCAAAGAGCTCTTGGCCACGCGTCGCGTACCGGTCAAAGAGGTCAACTGGCTGGGCGACTCACCTTTTGAGAGTGCGGACGAATGGGTCGTAGGCGCAAAAGTGCGCTCCACACGCCCCCCGCGAGAGGCCATCATCCGCCCCACAGGGCCCACAACCGCCGAGGTTGAGCTGGTTGTTGCCGAAGAAGGCATCAGCCCTGGGCAGGCGTGCGTGTTCTACGCACCCGAGGGCCCTCGGGTGCTCGGCGGCGGCTGGATCACCCGTGGCTGATATCTTGCAAACGGCGCGGCTCACGCTGCGCCCGATGCGGATGGAAGACGCGCCCGCCCTGCATGGCTTTTTCAGCGATCCCATTGCCATGGCGTACTGGTCTAAGCCCCATGCGACATTCGAGGAAACGGAAGCCTGGGTGCGCGGCACGGTTGAAGCCCCAGCCAGCCAGACCCGCGAGTATTCGATCCTATTGGGGGAAGAAGTCGTCGGGAAAGCCGGGCTCTGGAAAAGCCCGGAACTCGGCTACTTCCTGCGCCGCGATCACTGGGGCAAGGGCTATATGCCCGAAGCACTCACAACGCTCATCCCGCACCTGCATCGCGAGATGTGCGAGGTGATGACGGCTGAAGTCACGCCGGGCAACACTCCCTCCCTGAGCCTCCTTGCAGATATGGGATTCAAGGAAACGCACCGGGGCGAAAAAGACTACTGGGACGGGACAGCTTGGATCGACACGATCTACCTCCAGCGTACGGCAACTGACCCTATCCTTGTCAGGCGGCCAAAGGAAGCGAGGGGCTAGCCCCTCGCGCTCCCCAAAGTACGATGCACAGAGAAAAGGCGCGCGCTTCTTCGCGCTTCGTACTTCCCCCGGAGGGCCGCCGGAGGCATCCCCCTCTCAGCTCAACCGTGCAAGGATGGCGTCTGCAGCTCGCTGACCTGGAGGGGTTCCGCCTTCGCCAAGACGTGACATGGTAATATCCAATGCCTCACATTGGCTTTGCGGCGCAAGGGCCAGGCGGTTGAGCTCGGCGGCGATGCGATCTGGCGTACAGTTTTCTCCGATAAGCTCTGGCACGTGACGCGTTTCGCTCACCAGATTGACCAGGGTGACGGTGTCGATGAGCAGTTTGCGTTTGATGATCTGCCGCGACAGCCAGTTCATATCGTAAGCGATCACCATGGACGTCCCGGCGCGCGCGAGCTCGAGGGAGATTGTGCCGGAGGCCGCGAGCGCCAAGGAGGCCGCTGCAAGCGCCACATGGCGTTCGTGCGTGGCCGCGTCCGTGCTGATCCCTTTGCCCGTCAAGATGACTGGGGGGCGGGGCAGCGGGGCGGTCAAAGACTCAATCGTTTCTGCCAGATGAGGGAGCGTCGGCAGAATGATCGGACGGTTCTTCAAGTTTGAGAGGCCAATGGCCTCGGTAAAGCGAGGCATCAAACGTTCAATCTCGGAGCGCCGGGAGCCCGGCAACAGCACAAGAGGCTCGGTGCCTTCAAGGCCATGCTTGTTCAGGAAAGCGGCTTTCTCTGGCTCAGCCACTTTCGGAAGCGTGGCGACCGGGTGGCCGACGAAGTCGCAAGCCATGCCCGCCGCCTCCATGTAGGGCGGCTCAAACGGGAAGAGCGCCAGCACATGGTCGATCATCTTGGCCATTTTCTGCGCGCGCCGGGGTCTCCACGCCCAGACTGTCGGCGCCACGTAATGGACGGTGCGGATAGAACTCTCTTCCTTCACCAGCGCGGCGACACGCAGCGAGAAATCGGGGCTGTCGATAGTCACCACAACGTCCGGCTTCCATTCCACGGCAGCACGAGCCGTCGCGCGAATGCGGCGTTTCAGGTGAAAGTACTTGGGCAACACTTCCGCGATCCCCATCACTGAAAGCTCTTCCATCGGAAAGAGGCTCTCCATGCCCGCGGCTTGCATGCGGGGGCCCGCAATACCGCGGAGCTCCACGTCGGGGATCCTGCTCTTGAGCCCTTCGATCAACGCGGCGCCGAGCGCATCTCCGGACGGCTCACCGGCAGTTATGAAGACTTTCACGCCGCACCTCGTGGGCGCACCCAGAGGAAAAGCCCATGGGCGGAGGCGATGTCGCGGCACTGCGCTTCCTCAGCTAAGAGGACGCCACCTGCTGCGATTACGATCCCGTCGAGCCCCGCCTCAGCGGCCAAACGCACCGTCGTTGGACCAATGGTCGGCATATCGGCACGGAGCTCCTGCCCCGGCTTCGGCGCCTTGTAGAGGAGCCCGCCCTTCGGGAGCACTGGGTTGCGTTTGCGGGCTGGCACGCTTTCGGCCTCGTTCCCGGTGAGCCAATCAGCGGCCATACCAATGGGATCCCCGAGGCCTGAGGCACCCTGACCGGCATCAGCCAAAAGGAGCGTTCCAATCATGTGATCGGTGCCCGGCAGCGCCTCGATGGCAAGGGCTTGGCCGCCTGCTACGATGCAGGCCTGACCGATATCAGCTGCACCCATGGCCTCAACGATGCCTTCGGCACGCGCGGCGTCCGCTTCAGATGTGGGTCCCAGCGCACCAACAAGCAGGCCTTCAGGCGGAAGGAGGTCTGCCGCAATCTCATGGGCGCCCACGAGCGCAAAGCCCGCTTCTTCCAAGATCGCCATGAGGCCCCGGAGCGCACCGTCGTCGCCTTCGGCCATGGCGGCCATCATGCGCGGTACCAGAGGTTTTGTCAGATCATCAATTTGAGCAGGATCTACAGCCGGGCGGCTCACCTTGCCGATAAGACAAAGGCGCGTGATCCCTTCGGCTTTCAGGGTCTGGAGCGCCGACCCCAGATGCTCGATGCGGAACGTCAGGTCGGATGTCAGCCCGTCGGGCGCAAAACCACTCAGCGACGCCACATAAGGTCTCTCTGGCTGTCTCGCAGCGATCAGACCAGGCAAAGCCCCGGCCCCGGCAATGAGCGCGAGCGTCATTTGGGCGTCAGGAAGCCGCGGTCCGTCTCGCCGGTGATAAAGCGCACCATGTCGAGCACGTAAGGGCTGTCGCTTTCATCCTTGAGGCGCCGTGCGCGGTCAAGGAAGGCGCCCTCGCCCTGCGCGAGCATCTGGAACGCTGCACGGAGCGCCGTAATGTCCGAACGTGCCACGCCGCGGCGCTTGAGACCCACGAGATTAAGGCCGTCGAGTTCGCCGCGCGCGCCCTGGACGAGGCCGTGGGGCATGACGTCAGCTGTCACCATCGACAAGGCGCCGATGATGGCGCCACGGCCGACTCGCACCCATTGGTGGATGCCGCAGAGGCCGCCCACGATGACATCATCTTCAATCACACAATGGCCTGCGATAGCCGCCGAGTTCACGATGATCACCCGGTCACCCACCATGGCGTCATGAGCAATGTGGCAGCCAGCCATGAAGAGACCGTCGTCGCCCAAGCGTGTAAGACCGCCACCGCCCTCGGTGCCCGTGTTCATCGTCACGTGCTCGCGGATGCGGTTGCGCTTGCCGATGACGAGACGCGTTGCCTCGCCTTTGAACTTGAGGTCTTGCGGGATCTCACCCAGCACAGTGAAGGGAAAGACGACCGTCTCGTCTCCAATCTCGGTATCGCCAGCGACGACGACATGAGATTTCAACTCCACGCCCGGGCCAATCTTCGCCTGAGCGCCGATCACGCAGAACGGGCCAACGATGGCCGTCGGGTCGATCTCGGCGCCGTCTTCGACGATGGCTGAGGCGTGGATGGCCATGGCTCAGGCGCCCCCGTTTGCCGCGTCGAGATCCATCATCGCGGTGAACTCTGCCTCGCAGGCAAGTTCCCCCTCGACTGTGGCGCGGCCTTTGAACTTCCAGACCTTGGCGCCTTCTTTCCCACGCAGCGTTTCAAGTTCCATGCGCAGCACGTCGCCGGGGATGACCTTCCGACGGAACTTACAGCCGTCAATGGCCATGAAGTAGATCAGCAGGTCCTTGTCCTCGAGGCTCATGGCCACGCCGCACATCACGGCGGCCGTCTGCGCCATGGCTTCCACGATGGTGACGCCCGGCATGATCGGCGTGCCCGGGAAATGGCCCTGGAAGTGAGGCTCGTTCATCGTGACGTTCTTCCAACCCACTGCCGACGACGTGCCGTCGATGTCGGTCACTTTGTCGACGAGAAGGAAAGGATAGCGATGAGGGATCAGGCGCTGGATCAGCTGGATGTCCGCGCTCTTGAGGCCGTCTGACATGGAAACTCCGCTTAAGTCTTTGGTTGGGCGTATCAACGGGGACCGCGTGAGGCAAGCTGGGCCCTTATTCGGAGGCCTCGTCCTCAGCGGCAGGTTGCTGAGGGGCCTCACGAGGTGTGACAGACCGTGTCGCTTCGTTAATGCGCGTGATC
>JBCBFV010000082.1:0-9154 GCA_038527425.1 Pseudomonadota bacterium | reverse complement strand
TCTACGCGGGCTTCAATCTGATCGTGGTGATTGTGGGGATTTTCGCGATCAGCCAAGCGCTCTTCCTGCTCACAGGCAAGGACGATGACCCGCCCGAGGCGCGCCTCAAGGGCACGCTCTTTCGCGGCTTTGCGGAGCTTTGGCGCCACAAGATCGTGGCGGGCATCTCCGCCTGCTACGGCACCATCATGGGCATCATCCCCGGCGTGGGGGAGTTCGTGGCCCAATTCTTCAGCTACTCCACCGCCCGCGCTCTGTCGAAGGAACCTGCGCGCTTCGGCCATGGCTCGCCCGAGGGTCTCGTTGCCTCGGAAACCGCCAACAACGCCGTCCCCGCCGCCGCCATGATCCCGCTTCTCGCGCTAGGCGTGCCGGGGGAGGCGCTGACAGCGATGATGATGGTCGTTTTCTTCGACGCAGGCATCAAACCGGGGCCCGATATCTTCGAGAATAACCCCGACTTCCTCTTCTCGCTCTTCATCGCGCTTCTGATCATCAACGTGATCGTGGTGATTGCGCTGCTCTTCTCCACGCGCTGGATCGCCAAGATCATCTACATCCCGAACCGGCTGCTCGGTTGTTTCATCCTGCTCCTTAGCTTCGTAGGCGTCTTCTCGATCCGCAATTCATTCACGGATTGCATGTTTGCGGTTGGCTTTGGCTACCTGGGCTACATCCTGCGCCGCCTCGACTGGCCGCTCGTGCCGATCGTGCTGGGCCTCGTGCTTGGCTCCATCATGATCGAGAAACTCTCCGCAGGGTCGGGCCAGATCAAGACCGTCTTCGACCTCGTCAATCGGCCCGTCTCGGGCACGCTCTTCGCGGTGATCTGCCTCGTGCTGATCGCCACGCTTGTCTCGGCGCTTAGACGCCGCAACACTCTTCAACCATAAACAGGGAGAAAATGATGAAGAAGCTACTTTTGGGAACCGCGCTGGCGCTGTCCGGCACGCTGGCGATGGCCGATGGCCACGCCTATCCATCCGGTCCGGTGCAGATGATCGTGCCTTGGCCTCCGGGCGATTTTGAAGACATCCTGACGCGCATGATCGCTGCCGACATGGCCGAGGCCACAGGGCAGGCGGTAAGCGTCGTGAACCGCCCCGGTGGCGGCGACGGCCCGTTCCCGGGCGCGCTTGAGGTGCTTGAGGCGCCTGCAGATGGCTCTGTCATCGGCTCCTTCGTGATCGGTGTGCCGATTGTGGGCCCGCTGATCGATATCGGCATCGAAGAGGACAGCTTTGTGCCCGTGGGCATCTTCCTGACCTATCCGTTCGTGCTCGCGGCCTCGGGTGACGCGCCTTATTCAAATATGGCCGAGCTTGCCGATTATGCCCAAGACAACGACGTGGTCCTTGGCCATTTCGGCGCAGGCCTCACGCCCACGAAGGTGAGCTTCGTGGCCGCTCAAGAGATGGGCTTTGAGTTCGCTGACGAGAGCGCGTTTGACCTTCTCGACTGCAACACGCTGAGCTCGGGCGACGCCGACGTGATCAACACGACGCTGGCGCTGATCGAGCCCTGCCTTGATGAGATCAACGTGCTGGGCAACATCGGCTCTGAGCCCATTGCCAAGCTCGACGGTGTGGCCACGATTGCGTCGCAGGCTGGGATCGAGCCGCTGGAGCTCTGGAACGGTCTCTTCGTGACCAAAGGCACGCCGCAGGCTGTGATCGACACGATTGCCGAGATCGCCGAGCAGACGATGGCCAGCGACGAAGCTCAGGCGCTGATGGCTGAGACCGGTGCCATGGTTTACTGGCAGGGCATGGAAGAGAGCATGGCGCGCATCGAGGCCGATCGCGCGACCAATGCGAAGTTCTCCGAGATGCTTCAGTAACCACAAGGATCTGCCGGGCCGGGCGCGTGCTTGGCCCCGCATGCCAACAGGACGCCCATGTCAGACATCATCCGCACCCGCGCCATGTTCTGCGATCTGCTGAACCTGCCACGCGGCAAATACGTGCCGCCGTCGCTGGCGGCGGGTGGCAAGATCGGCTTCGCGCGGGGCGTCTTCGGGACGACCTTTGACCGCGATCTCATTCCGGTGCCGGGGGCAGGGCTTTTTGACGGGCTGCCGGATATGGAGCTTGTCCTCGAGGAGGAGCGGCGCACCGGCTGGCAAGCGGGCACCGAGATCGCTTTGGGTGATCTTTACGCGGATGGTGAGCCTTTTGGCCTTTGCCCTCGAGCCGCTTTGAAACGCGCTGTGGCGGCGTGGGAGGCGCAGGGGCTGAAGCCCATGGTCGGGCTGGAGACCGAGGCCTACCTTTTTCAACGCGATGAGGACGGTGTCTGGCGCCCCTATGATACGCCCGGCGCCTTTGTCTACGGCTGCGGGACGCTGAATGATCCGCGTGGCGTGATGGACGAGATTTGGGAGACTGCCCATCGCGCGGGGCTCCCACTTGAGAGCCAGAACGCCGAATACGATAATGGTCAGTTCGAGCTGACCCTTGGCTTCACCGATGCGCTGAAGGCCTGCGACGACGCTTTCCTCTTCCGGACCATGGCGCGCGAGGTTGCCGCCAAGCACGGCATGCTGCTGACCTACATGGCAAAGCCCATCCCGGAGCGGGGCGGGTCGGGCCTCCACGTGAATTTCTCGCTCGCCGACGAGACCGGGCACAATGTCATCGGCCCGGATGGGCGGCTCTCCAAGGTCGCGCAGAACTGTATCGGCGGGCTGATGCGGCACCATGAGGGCCTCGCAGGGCTCCTTGCGATGACGATCAACTCTTACGACCGCCTGACACCGGCATCGATGTCGGGCTACTGGGCGAATTGGGCCGACGATCACCGCCTAACGACGATCCGCTCCTCAGTGGCCTCCGCCAAGTCCGCGCGGCTTGAACATCGCAGTGCCGATTGCGCGACCTCGCCCTATATCGCTGTAGCTGCCATCCTGCAGGCTGCGCTCCTAGGCGTGGAGGAAGGCCTCGATTGCCCGCCGCCCGAAGATCTCGACGGGCTCGAGAACGTGCGCGCCGAGCGCCACGTGCCGCCCACACTGCCGCGTGCCATGGATGCGCTGGATAAGGACGCAACCTTGAGAAATGCCGTAGGAACAGAGCTTTGCGACGCGATCCTCTACCTCAAGCGGGACGAGGCAAAGCGCCTCGACGGCAAGAGCGTGAGCGAGGTTCGCGACTATTATTTGCCCTTTGTGTGAGGCTTAGGCCGGGGTAATCCGCACGGGGAGCCGCTTGATCCCGCCCATGAAGTTCGACCGCACGAAGGCATGATCGCCCACTTGCTCCACCCTCGTAATGCGGCGCGCGAGTTCCTGAAAGAGAATCCGCACCTCGAGCCGCGCGAGCCACATGCCCAGACACATGTGCGGGCCACCTTGACCGAAGCTCACATGATTGGAGGGGCGGTCGAGTTGCACCCGGAAGGGATCGTCGAACGCCGCCTCGTCGCGGTTGCCTGACACGAACCAGAGGAGTACTTTCTCTCCCTCGCGTATCTTCTTGTTGTGAAACATAAAATCTTCAGTCGCTGTGCGGCGGAAATAGCTCGCGGGGGAGGCCCAGCGGATGATCTCATCGGCCGCCGTTTCCCACACGTCGCCGCGCATCTGCTCCAAGAGCTCAGGCTGGTGGCACATGGCCTGGATACCCGCGGCGATGGAATAGCGCGTGGTATCGTTGCCGGCTGCCACGAGGAGGCAGAAGAAGTTCTGAAACTCCCTCTCCGGCATCACATTGCCGTCTTTGTCGGGCTGCAGGATCATGTGCAGTACGCCGTCTGTGTCGCCGGCCTCTGCTTTCTTCCTCATCAGCTCCCGCGCGTAGGTGTAGAGCTCCGCTCCAGCGGGTGAGTTGAAGGGCATCAGGCGGAATTCGTCAGTATCCATCTGATCAGCCACGAAATCAGTGAAGTCCGGGTCGGTGTTGGCCATCAGCGCATCACCCTTTTCGACGAGCCAGGGCAGGTCTTCTTCTGGCGTGCCGATGATGGTGCCGAGCATCCGCATGGGCAGCTCCCGGGCGATGAGGCGGGTGGCGTCGAATTCGCGGGCATCGAGCGCCCGGTCGAGGATATCGTTCACGATGTCCCGGATCTGAGCATCAAAGGCCGCCACCGCCCCGCGGGAGAACGCGCGGCTCACCTTCTTGCGGGTCTGGGAGTGTTCTGGCGGGTCCGTTTCCTGGAAGGTCCGACGGGCGAGATATTCCTCCTCCGTCTGGTCCTCCATCCGGATGCCTTTGGCTGAGCTTAGGCGTTTAAACTGCAGATTAAGCTCAAGAATATCGGCATGCCGCGTGACGGACCAGAAGTCCTCGCCGCCCTCATAGGTCGTCCAGTGCATCGGGTCGTCGCGTCTGAGACGTGCGAACGTATTGTGCGGCGCGCCGTCCACAAAAGCGTCGTGCGAGCTGAGATCCGCGTGACCGTCGTCGGTGGGGGTCCAAATCGTCATGTGGGCCATCCTTCCTCAGCCGATCATGGGCGGCGAGAGGGACAGGTTCAAGCATATCATTGCATTTGCATCGATCCCGCGTAGGCTCATCTCATGCGCATTGCGATCCTCATGGCCAACACCGACGAAAGCGCGTTTGCGGACCGTCATCCCAAGGACGGCGAGAAGTTCCGGGCGCTGATGTCGCTCGCGCGGCCGGATTGGGACTATCCGGTTTGGTCCGTGAAGGATGCGGAGTTTCCTGCCCTCGACGATTTTGACGGCGCTCTCATAACCGGATCACCGGCATCGGTGAATGAAGGGATGTGGTGGATGATTCGGCTCGAAGGACTTGTGCGGGAGGTGTATCACGGCGGGAAACCCCTCTATGGGGCGTGCTTCGGGCATCAGATCATCGCGAAGGCCTTCGGTGGGGTCGTGGGCAACAATCCTACGGGCTGGGTTAAGGGGGTGGTGACGCCGGAAGGAGCTCTGCCGGGCTACGCCTCTCACACGGAACAGGTGTTGGAGCTGCCGTCTGGCATGGATCCCATTGCCAGCGCTCCTGGCTGCGACATTGCGGGCTTCCGGGTTGGAAATCAGATTGAGACCACGCAGTATCACCCTGAAATGACGCCAGAATTCTTCTCAGCGCTGCTTGACGAATATGGGCCTTCGCTGCCTGAGGAAGTGGTTGAGACGGCACGCGCCTCGATGGCGATCACGCCGGATCAAGCGGCCTGGGCCGAACAGATCGCGCAGTTCTTTGAAAGCTATGCGAAAGATACTGAGACCGATCCGAAGGCGCCGTAGTCTGCCTCGACCAAGGCGCCCGGCGGGCATTCGACGGGTCGGATAAAGCTGCCTGACAGAATGATGTGCCCGGTTTCAATGGCTTGGCCGTATTGAGCCATACGGCGGGCCAACCAGACGACACTTTCCACCGGGTCGTTCAAAACCCCTGCACCCAGCCCGGTTTCTTCCACAATGCCATTGCGGCTGACAATGGCACCCACCCAGCGCAAGTCTTGGGCTGGGGCCGGCGCGCCCAAGACAAAGCCACCGTTGGCAGCATTGTCTGAGATCGTGTCATGGACGGTTCGAATATGTCCTTCAGCGTCCTTGCGGATGATGCGCGTGTCGAGGATTTCGAGCGAGGGGCACACGTAGTCCGTCGCGGCAAGAACATCCTCGCGGGTGACATCCCCGGAGAGGGCGTCCTTCATGACAAAAGCGATCTCGGCCTCGACGCGCGGTTGGATGAAACGCCCGGCGGGGACGGTGCTGCCATTCGCGAAATCCATGTCATCAAAAAGGATGCCGCTGTCGGGGATGTCGATGCCGAGCGCCTCCTGCATGGCGCGGCTGGTGAGGCCGATCTTCCACCCGACGACGCGGCGGCCTTCTGCGATTTTTGCGGCCATCAGGCGGCTTTGCACCGCGTAGGCGTCGTCCATCTCCATCACAAAGCGGCGCGACAGAAGAGGGATCTGGATCCCGGATTTCTCTGCTCTCAGCAGCTCGCGAGCGGCTGCGTCATGTTCCTCCGGTGTCATTCGTCCACCACGCCATTGCGGAGGGTGCCGATGCCATCGATGGTGACTTCGACCGTGTCGCCCGGTTTCAGGAACTGTGGTGGATCAAGGCGCGCGCCTGCACCCGTTGGCGTGCCGGTGACGATGATGTCGCCAGGTTGAAGCGTCATGAAGGTGGAGATGTAGGCGATCTGTTTGCGGATTGGGAACATCATCCGCGACAGCTCATCCTCCTGGCGCGGCTCTCCGTTCACGTGGGTCGTGATGCGCGCCTCGTCGATCTGTTTCGGATCGGTGAAGGGTACGAGCCATGGGCCCATGGCAGCAGAGCGATCCCAGTTCTTGCCTTGCGTGACGTTGAACTTGGCATGGCGCACCCAGTCACGAATTGTGCCCTCATTGCAGAGGGTTAGGGCGCATATGTGATCATAGGCGTCGGCCTCAGCGATGCGTCGGCCTGCCTTTCCGATAACGATCGCCATCTCGCCTTCGTAGTCAAGCTTGTGGCTCTCCGGTGGGCGTACGAGTGGTTGTTCGTGCCCTGTGAACCCACTTACAAACCGAGGGAACAGAGACATGTATTGCGGCTGATCGGAGCCGTCTTTGTACTCCGCGTTGCGATCCGGGAAGTTCACGCCGACGCAGAGGATACGCCGGGCGTTGGGAAGCGGCGGGAGGTATGTGAACTCTCGGTGGCTGACGTGAAAACCCCGGGCGGCCTCTTCCAGTTCCTCAAATCCGCCGCGCGCAATCACATCGAATAGAGAAGGACATCGCTGGAAATGGGTCTTGAGATTTATGGCGCCGTCGTCGGTTATGGCGCCGTAAAACTCTTCTCCGTCAGCTATATAGGTGGCGAACTTCATTCGGTGAGCTCCTGAATGACGGTGGGGGCCAACATGACGTCTTCGCGGGTGCAGTCGAACTGGCCCACCGTGAAACGGATCACCTTGCGTCCCCGGAATGACCCTTGCGTGACATAGATCCGGCCGTCGTCATTGATGCGATCTACGAGCTGCTGCTGCGCTGCGTCGTCGCCCGGCGCGCGGAAAGTGAAGAGTGAGAGCTGTGGCTCGGTGACGATCTCGTAGCCTGCTGCGCGCAGGGCTTCGCAGGCTTCTCCGGCCCAGGCCACGTGGTTTCGGATGCGTGAGCGAAGCGCCTCAAGTCCATAGGATCGCAGGAGGAACCAGAGTTTCAGCGCACGGAAACGGCGCCCAAGGGGGATTGTCCATTCGCTGTAGTTCGTGACCTCTTGTGAAGTCTTCAGATACTCCGGCTCTATCTTGAGGGTGTTGAGCTGGGCCGTGGGATCGCGCAGAAACTGGACGGAACAGTCGAACTGTGCGCCCAGCCATTTGTGCGGGTTGAAGACGATGGAGTCGTAGCGCTCGGCGCCGTTCCAGATCGGATCACGTAGGTCCTCACAGATCATTGCGGCACCTGCCCAGGCAGCGTCGAGATGGGTGTAGAGATCCTCTTTGGCCGCGATGTCGGCCACCGCGTTTAAATCATCGCAGGCGCCAATGCCGGTGCCGCCGGTGATGGCGATGATGCCTGCGGGCACTTGGCCTGCCGCGCGGTCGGCATCGATGGCGCTTTGCAAAGCGTCCGCGCGCATCGCGAAAGTGGGGCCCTCTGTCGGGATCTTCACGAGGTTCTCTTGCCCGATACCTGCGACCCAGCAGGCTCGGTCGATGGAGCTGTGACACTCCTCCGAGCAGTAGATGCGCAGATTGCCCTTCGCGTTCAGCCCTTCGCGGTTGCCGGTGAAGCCGGTTGCCCGCTCGCGCATGGTTAGCACGGCCGAAAGCGTGGCCGACGACGCGCTGTCCTGGATGACACCGGTCATGCCCGGCAGACCAAGCGCTTGCGCCAGCCAGTCGATCATCTTGCCCTCAAGCTCCGTCGCGGCGGGGGAGGTTTGCCAGAGCATGCATTGCGCAGCGATCGTCGTGACAAGGAACTCCGCCAGCATTGAGGGCGGTGCAGCGTTAGCTGGAAAGTAGGCAAAGAAGCGGGGGTGCTGCCAATGGGTGATGCCCGGCATGATAATCTGCTCGAAATCATCGAGCAGCTGCTCCATCGGCTCGCCCGTCTCCGGCGCCGCGGGGCCGATCTGAGCCGCGATTTCCCCCGGCGCTGTTTGTGCGCGGACGGGCCGGTCACGGAGCGTGCGGTGATACTCGGCTGCCCAGGCGCTGACCTTCGCGCCCCAGCCTTCAAATTCAGACCATTCCATCAGGGTGCCACGATTGGAGTTGCATTGAGCGTCGCCTCACGCGCGTCGACACCGGTGTAGAGCGAACCCTCCGTGAACCAACTCTCGGGCGCGGGTGCGCCCCAGAGGGTCTGTCGCTGGGGGTCCTTGAGGTCCCATTTGAGGGGCTCGTGATCGGGATCGACGGTTTGGTAGTCAGAGCAATAGATCTCGATCCGGTGGCCGTCAGGGTCGCGGATGTAGAGGAAGAACGCGTTGGAGATGCCGTGACGCCCGGGCCCACGCTCGATCTTGTCGACATGGCCGGTCGTGGCCATGAGATCGAGCAAGTCGATGATGTTGAGCGGGGTCGGCACCCAAAAGGCCACGTGATGCATGCGCGGCCCCGTGCCGTTGGTGAAGGCCATGTCATGCACGCCGCCCTTGCGGTGCATCCATGCGGCCCAGAGCCTGCCTGAAGCCTCATCCTCGGTGTATTCGGTCGTGCGGAAGCCGATGGAGTTCCAGAAGGCGACCGAGGCATCCACATCCGGCGAGAAGCAATTGAAGTGGTCGATGCGCAGCGGTTTTACCCCGCGGTAGAGCGCATACTTTTGGTGGATCGGCTCTAGGCGGTCCATCTTGTGATAGAACTCGATCGGGATGCCGATGTTGTCATGGGTGCTGAGCGTGCGCCCCTGATAGGGTCGCTCCACCCAATCCACGCGATGCCCAAGCGCTGAGAAATGCGCGTGCGCCTGGTCGAGGTCTTCCTCGGAAAACACTTTAAAGCCCATGACGTCGACCGTGCCGGGGGCCCCTTTCTGCAGCGTGATGCAGTGGTGGCCACGTTCTTCCATGGCGCGCAGCCAAACATGTTGAGCGTCTTCATCGGTGACCTGCAGGCCCAGCGTCTCCGTGTAGAAGGCTTTCGAGGCCGCGAGGTCGCTCACGTTCAGCGTCACGTGGCTGAGGCGCACGGTGTTGAAGGCGGGGGCAAGGACGGGTGTGGGT
>JBCBFV010000081.1:0-9174 GCA_038527425.1 Pseudomonadota bacterium | reverse complement strand
GCCGAGGAATACCCTGAGGGTTTTGAAGGGGTTGAGCTGTCAGAAGATACGCTCAAACGGGTGGCCGCGGCCGCTGCCGCAATGATGCGTGTGGCCGAGATCCGCCGCACGCGGATCACGGGCCGGATGGACAATCACACCCGCGTTGTGGGCGGTGAAAGCGTCGTGACCCTTCAGGGCACACGCTTTGATGTGAGCATCGTTGCCGATCCTGAGGGCTCCGACATCACCTTCGCTGATGGCACAAAGCTACGGGTGGAGAGCGATTGGCGCCCAGGCAAGTCTCTGGCCAAGCTGATGGTGGGCGGAGCGCCCATGGCGCTGAAAGTCGACAAGATCAGCCACGGTTACCGCGTGCGTTTCCGCGGCGCGGATATGAAAGTGCATGTGCGTTCGCCCCGTCAGGCGGCGCTGGCCGAACTGATGCCTGAGAAGCTGCCGCCCGATACCTCCAAGATGCTGCTCTGCCCAATGCCCGGTCTCATTGTGAAGGTCGACGTCGAAGTAGGCCAGGAAGTGCAGGAGGGTCAGGCCCTTTGCACGGTGGAAGCCATGAAGATGGAAAACATCCTCCGCGCCGAAAAGAAGGCTGTGGTGTCCAAGATCAACGCGGCTGCCGGTGACAGCCTCGCTGTTGACGACATCATCATGGAATTCGAATAGCCCCTTGCGGCTGATCCTGCATATCGGTGCGCATCGCACAGCTTCCACGCTCATTGAGCGGATGCTCAGCGCTCTGGCCACCGCGCAGCCTGATCTTGGGCTCGCGGTCTGGAAGCCTGCCGATATGCGCGCGATCCCGGGGTTCAAAGCCGCTCCGGGCCTGTTGAATCGCGCGGGGGCGCCTCATTCGCCGGAGGCTGCGGAGAGCTTCGACGCTGTGCGCGAGAACGTCGCTGCGCGTCTCGATGCGGCGGAGCGGGCAGGGGTGAAGACGCTTCTGATCTCCGAGGAGAATATCTGCGGCGGGATGCGCACGAACTTCAAGCGCGGGCGCTTTTATCCCGCGATCGGCCCGCGTTTACTGGCCTTTGCCCGCGTTTTGGGCCGGACGCCTGCGCGCGTAGCGCTCGGCCTTCGGGAATACGGGGCCGTCTGGAATTCGGCCTACGGCTATCTCGACCGGGCGGAGAACACGTTGCCCGCGCCGGGTGAGGCCGCGCAGATTCTGATGGATCGCCCGCGCGGGTGGCCCGCCTTGGTGGCGGCAATGCGTGAAGCTTGGGCCTCGTCTGATCTCATGGTCTGGCGACAGGAAGACCTCGGCGCGCAAGCAGCTGCAGCGGCGCTTTGCGATGTCGATCCGGCGCTGCTGATCGACCCGGAGCGGCAAGTGAATGCCACGGGGTCGGCCGGTGGGCGCACGACAGAGCT
Organism: Pseudomonadota bacterium; assembly: GCA_038527425.1. Classification (GTDB taxonomy): domain Bacteria; phylum Pseudomonadota; class Alphaproteobacteria; order Rhodobacterales; family Rhodobacteraceae; genus Shimia_B. Next base: position 7,800 of record JBCBFV010000081.1, on the reverse strand, counting down.
TTTCTCGCCGGCAGAGCGGCGCAAGCTCGCGCGGCGCTACGAGCGCCATGTCTCTACACTGCTAGAGGATCCAAACCTCAGCTGGGCGGTGCGGCCATGACTTATCCGCCGCTCCGCGCCTCCGAGATTTCGCGCTGCCGCATGGGCATCTTGTCGATGGTGCGCGATAGCTCTCGCACGTCCCACGGGAAGGGTTTGCGCAGCTTCACGCCACCGTCCTTGCCGATGAGCACAAATTGGAAGCCGCGCGGACGCAGTTTCGTGCGCAGCTCTGAGCCTGCGTCAGGTGCCGTATCGGTGATGAGCACCACGTCGCGCTCCACGACCTCGTCGATCTCATCGAGAAGGTTCTCAAGCTGGGTTTGGAACGCGGGGTCGAGCGGGCTATCTGCAAAGACGACCACGGGACGCGCCTGCCACTTGAAGGCGTCGAGGCTGACCTCTGAGGCGTCGAACACGCGTCCAGGCTCCTCCTGCCACAGGGCAACAGCGTCTTCAGCCGCACCAGTGGCGGCGGCAGTCGAGGCAGCAAAGCTTAGCGCGAGAGCGGAAATTAACTTCAAAGATGTATCTCCTTCTTCCCTACACATAGGTGCACCACGCGCCGGGGCGAAGGGCTTGATGCGTCGCAGCACTCACAATCGCGTCTTTGGCGCGCCGGAAGGGAGATCTCATCATGGATGATCGGTGGAAAGAACTGGCCGAAAAGGAACTCCGCGGGCGCCCATTGGATGATCTGACGTGGGAGACGCTGGAAGGCATCAACGTAAAGCCTGTTTATGGGCCCGAAGATGTGGCGGGCATCGACCGAGGCACGCCCGGTGAGGCGCCCTTTACGCGCGGCGTGAAGGCCACGATGTACGCGGGCCGTCCGTGGACGATCCGCCAGTACGCGGGCTTCTCGACGGCTGAGGAATCCAACGCGTTCTATCGCAAGGCGCTGGCTGCGGGGCAGCAGGGTGTCTCCGTGGCCTTCGATTTGGCGACGCACCGGGGCTATGACAGTGACCACCCCCGCGTGGTAGGCGACGTCGGTAAGGCTGGCGTAGCCATCGACAGCGTTGAGGATATGAAGACGCTCTTTGACGGTATCCCGCTGGAAAAAGTCAGTGTTTCCATGACGATGAACGGCGCGGTTATTCCTGTTCTCGCTTCCTTTATCGTAGCGGGTGAGGAGCAGGGCGTGGATCGTGCGCTGCTTAGCGGGACGATCCAGAACGACATCCTCAAAGAGTTCATGGTCCGGAATACGTACGTCTATCCGCCGGAGCCTTCGATGCGCATTGTGGCGGATATCATTGAATACACAGCAAATGAGATGCCGAAATTCAACTCCATCTCTATCTCTGGCTACCACATGCAGGAAGCGGGCGCGAACCTGGTGCAGGAGCTTGCCTACACGCTCGCCGACGGGCGCGAGTACGTGAAAGCAGCACTCGATCGCGGGATGGACGTGGATAAATTCGCGGGCCGCCTGAGCTTCTTCTTCGCGATTGGGATGAACTTCTTCATGGAGGCCGCCAAGCTGCGCGCTGCGCGGATGCTGTGGTCGCGGATCATGTCGGAGTTTGAGCCGAAGAACCCGAAATCGTTGATGCTGCGGACCCATTGCCAGACCTCTGGCGTGTCGCTGCAAGAGCAGGATCCAATGAACAACATCGTCCGTACGGCTTATGAAGCGATGTCGGCGGTGCTGGGGGGGACGCAATCGCTCCATACGAACTCCTTTGATGAGGCCATCGCACTGCCGACAGAATTTTCGGCCCGCATTGCGCGGAACACGCAGCTGATATTGCAGGAGGAGACGGGCGTAACGAATGTCGTCGATCCGCTGGCGGGCTCTTACTATGTCGAGGCGTTGACGGAGAACTTGGCGGAAGAGGCCTGGAAGCTCATCGAAGAGATTGAGGAGATGGGGGGCATGACGAAGGCTGTGGCCTCCGGTCTGCCCAAGCTGAAGATCGAAGAAAGCGCCGCGCGGCGTCAGGCGATGATCGACCGTGGCGACGAGGTGATCGTGGGGGTCAACAAGTACCGCCTCGAGAAAGAGGATGAGATCGATATCCTCGACGTCGACAACGTCGCCGTGCGTGAGCAACAGGTGGCAAAGCTCGAGCGGATCCGCGCGGGCCGTGATCAGGCGGCTTGTGATGCCGCGCTTCTCGAGCTTGGGCGGCGGTGTGAAGAGGGGGGGAACCTCCTCGAAGCGGCTGTAGAATGCGCGCGGGCGCGGGCAACCGTGGGCGAGATCAGCCTCGCCATGGAAGGCACCTTCGGGCGCCATAGAGCGGAGGTGAAGACGTTGGCGGGTGTTTATGGGTCGGCCTACGAGGGCGATGAGGGCTTTGAGGCCATCCAGAAGGCCGTTGAGGGCTTTGCAGAGGAAGAGGGGCGTCGTCCGCGTATGCTCGTCGTCAAGATGGGGCAGGACGGCCATGACCGCGGCGCCAAGGTGATCGCGACGGCATTCGCAGACATTGGTTTCGACGTGGATGTGGGACCGCTCTTCCAAACGCCGGAAGAGGCGGCGCAGGACGCCATCGACAATGACGTGCATGTGGTGGGGATTTCATCGCAGGCGGCGGGTCACAAAACGCTGGCGCCGAAGCTGATTGACGCGCTGAAGGCGCAGGATGCGGGCGATATCCTTGTGATTTGCGGCGGCGTCATCCCGCAGCAGGACTATGAGTATCTGAAAGGCGCAGGCGTTGCAGCGATCTTTGGGCCGGGCACCAACATTCCGGACGCGGCGCAGGATGTATTGAAGCTGATCCGCGAAGCACGCGCGTGATGCACGGGGCGGCCCCGCCGCGTTCCGCGAGCGTGCCCGCCCTCGTGCCCCTTTTAGCGCATTGGAGCGTATGACATGCTTGTTCTTGACCACATTGCTGTTGCGGCAACGAGCCTGCCAGAGGGTGTGGCCGCGACCGAGGCGGCTCTTGGCGTAGAGCTTCAAGCTGGCGGCCAACATCCTGATTTTGGGACCTATAATAGGCTTCTGGGGCTTGGGCCCGAGTATCTCGAAGTCATCGCTATTGATCCTTCCGCGCCGCCGATCGGTCGACCGCGCTGGTTTCACCTCGATGCGTTTGCTGGCCCGCCACGTCTGACGAACTGGATCGTGCGGGTGGCATCCATGGAGGCTGCACTTGAAGCGCTGGGTCCCGAGTATGGGGCGCCTGTTTCGCTACGGCGCGGTGATCTGCGCTGGCGGATGGCTGTGCCGGCATCTGGCCTTTTGCCTTTCGACAATTGCGCACCGGCGGTCATCGAATGGGAGACAGAGCCTCCACTGGCCGCGCTCACTGACCACGGGTATCGCCTTGAGGGGCTCACTGTTTCGCACCCCCGTGCCGCTGTTTTGGCCGAAAAGCTTGGGCCATACATCGATGATCCGCGTTTGCATTTCGTGCGCGGCTTGCCCGGGCTACGCGCCGAAGTCGCAGCCGGGGATGAGACGTTCTTTCTCTCCTGACAATGCCGCGATGCGGCGTTAACCTTGCGAAATGTCGATTTGGTCCCGCATAGGTGATGCTCTTTCGGCCCTCACGCAAGGCGAGGGTCTGAGCGAGGTTTTTGCAAAGCTTCGGACGCCGCCTGAGAGGACGGTGGCCTTTGCGATCGCGGTGATTGCGCTTGGCGCCAAGATGGCAAAGGCAGATGGCCACGTGACGCGCGATGAAGTCACTGCGTTCCGCGAAGTGTTCCACATTCCGCGCGCTGAGGAGGCGAATGCCGCCCGTGTCTTTAACCTCGCACGGCAAGACGTGACCGGTTTTGACACCTATGCCTCGCGCATCGCGGCTATGTTCGGGGCCGAGCGCGACACGCTCAATGAGCTCATGGAAGGCCTCTTCCACATCGCGATGGCTGACGGCGAATACCACCCGCGCGAAGACGATTTCCTGCATCAAGTGGCTGACATTTTCGGCCTTGATGAGCGGGAATTCAGATCAATGCGCGCCCGCCATGTGCCTGATGCCGAGCCTGATCCCTTTGATGTTCTGGGCCTACCTCCAACGGCCACATATGACGAAGCACGGGCACGGTGGCGCCAGCTTGTGCGCGAAACGCACCCCGATCGCCTGATGGCGCGTGGCGTGCCGGAAGAGGCGGTAAAGATCGCAGAAAAGCGCATGATCGCGATCAACCGCGCCTGGGACGAGATCTCTCTCAGGCCCCATTGATGCGGATTGCGACCTATAACGTCGAATGGTTCGACAAGCTTTTTGATGATGCGGGCGAGCTCGTTCGTGACGGCGGGTGGTCTGGCCGGCAGGACGTTACGCGCGAGCAGCAGATCGACGCTTTGATACATGTTTTCAAGGCCGTAGATGCCGACGCTTATATTTTGATTGAAGCGCCCGATGATGGCCGAACGCGGTCGACCCGCGTGGCGCTGGAGAACTTTGCCGAGGCAGCAGGTCTGCGTCAGTCGCAAGCGCTCCTTGGGTTTCCGAACAATACCCAGCAGGAGATCGCACTGCTCTACGACCCTGAGGTCATCACCGCAAAGCACGAGCCGCGCGAGAGTGGATTTGCCCCGCGCTTTGATACGGAGCTCCATCTTGATCTCGATCAGGACGCTCAGGGCGATCGGGTGGAATGGTCAAAACCGCCGCTAGAGATCGAACTTGAAAGCGAAGGTCAGACCCTGCGCGTGATCGGGGTACATGCGAAATCCAAGGCGCCCTACGGCGCGCAGACCCCGGAGGAAGCCACGCGCATCTCCATCGCCAACCGACGCAAGCAGCTGGCACAATGCATTTGGCTCCGCCGTCGCGTGGAAGAGCATTTGGAAGCGGGCGAGGCCCTCATCGTGGCCGGCGATTTCAACGATGGCCCGGGCCTGGATGAGTTTGAGAAGCTCTTTGGGCGTTCCGGGGTCGAGGTTGTCTTAGGCGAGGCGGGCGAGAACTGCCTTTACGACCCACACGCCGCGCAGGCGCTGAGCTCGCGCTTCACGATGCCCACCACCTCTCGCTTCTGGCTGCCCCATGAAGGGCGCTACCTGCAGGCGCTCCTCGACTACGTGATGGTCTCGCAGGGTCTGCGAAAGAAGGCCCGTGAATGGCGCATCTGGCATCCCTTCGACGACCCATTTTGCTTTAGCGATGCGACGCTGCGCGAGGCGCTGCTGACCGCCTCAGATCACTTCCCAGTGTCGCTCGACCTCGATTTGAGCTGAGAAAACGCTTATATCTCGGGCATGAGACTATTGATCTTTGCCGTACTGCTTGCGTTGCCAACCTCACTTGCTGCGGAGGAGGAGGGCGATGGCCCCTCCCTGATGGAGCGGGGGATGGGTATGTTTCTTGAGGGGCTTTTGCAGGAAATGGAGCCTGCGCTTGAGGGGCTTGAGGGCTTCGCGCAGGAGTTTGGTCCTGCCATGGCGGAACTCATGTCTCAGATGGGGCCGGCGCTATCGGAGCTCATGGAACGGGTGGATGATCTGTCCAACTATGAGAGCCCTGAGATGCTGCCCAATGGCGATATCATCATCCGCCGAAAGCCTGACGCGCCGGAGTTCACTGCACCTGAGATCGGCGAAGACGGAGCCGTTGAGCTTTAACGCTATTTCTTGATTTTCACTTGGGTCGTGGCGTTGAGCGCGTCCGCGAGGGACTGAAAGCGTGCCTCAACGACTTCACCGAAAAGTGGCGCCGCTTCCTTTGTCAACTTGAGCCCGAGGACCTTTTTCTTGGGCTGCCACGTTAGTTCAGCCCCGGCCATGTCTTTTTCGGCCCAAAGCATCGCGCCGAACCGCATCGCACGGCCCAGAACCTCAGCTCGCTTGATCTCCGTTTCGCTGAGCATGGGGACAAGATCATCAATGCGGGTGCCCGCGCGGCTGTTCTTGTAGCGGTGGAGGAGGGCCAGGCCCAAAAACACGCGTTCGGCGTGGGTCAGACCGCCTAGATTGGCGCGCGTGGCGTTGTCGAAGCAAACCTCAGGCCGATAATCGGGGTGCGCGCGCCAGCTGACGTCGTGCAACAAACAGGCGGCCCGGATGAGGCGCGTTTGAGCCATTTTCGCCCGTGGGAATATCGGTGCGAGAAAACGGTGCAGCCGCTTGCCGAAGCCGGGTAAGCGAGCGTCCTTTTGTTCGGCAAAACGGCAGGCTTCGATCAGGGGGTCACGCTCGCGCAAACGCTCGGGCATTTGCTCGTAAAGCAGGCCCTCGCGGATCCCATAGCTCGAGATGGCGATGTCATAGGGTTTGAAACGGGATACGAGCCGAACGAGCACCTCTGAGGCCAGCGGGACCAGTGCCATACGTGCCGCCGAGATCCCGCAACTGGCGCGCAATTCTTCCAGATCCGCGTATTTCAGGAACGCAGCCGTCGCGCGCACGTCTTTGGACGTCATTCGATATTCGTGAAGAACATGAAGGGGATAGTTCCGCCGCTCCATGTCGACGCGGGCAAAGGCGCGCCAGGAACCACCCACGAGGAAGAGGCGGTTGCGCTGTTTGCCGAGCGCGCTTTCCATACGCTCCAGATTCTCGTCGATCCAAGCTTTGCGGCCCTTCTTGCCGCGTTTGACATCCTTGAGTTTCAGCGGGCCAAGAGGGGAGGTTTCGCGCCTTCCAACGCGTCCGCCCTCGATCTCCGCAAGCTCCATGGAAGAGCCACCTATGTCGCACACGAGACCGTAGGAGCCGGGCCACCCCAACAAGACACCTTGGGCCGAAAGCCGCGCTTCTTCGCGGCCGTCCACGACCCAGATTTTGAGGCCCGTTTCGCGTTCGACCTCGGCGCGGAAATCAGGGCCATCACTGGCATCCCGCACGGCCGCAGTGGCCGCGATGGAGAGGTCTTTGACCTCAGCCGCGCGCGCAACCTTGGCAAAACGCTTCATGGCGGCTAGGGCGCGTGCACGGCCCTCCGGGTTCAGATGTCCCGTCTCACCCAGGCCAGCACCCAAGGCACACATTATCTTTTCATTGTAAAAGTAAGCCGGCGACCGCGCCGCGCCGTCAAAGATGACCAAGCGGACAGAGTTTGAGCCCACATCGATCACACCAACGCGGCTGAGCGCGCGGACAGATGGATCATCAAATAGGGGACGCCCGAACGGCGCGTGGTCGTCCACTTGCTCAGGCGTTTGGCCGTCCATCACTCTCCCCTGTCAGGACGCACTTTTGATGCCAAGCTCACCGAGTCGCGTCAATCGTCGCGTCCGGGCTCGTCTGGATTGCTGGAGAAGATGGCGAGCTTGTTGCCTTGGGGATCACGCAGATAGCCGACATAGAAGTTTGGGCTGTAGGTCGGGCGAAAACCGGGCTGCCCTTCGTCCGTCCCGCCAGCGGCGAGGCCAGCGGCATGAAGCTCGCGCACCTGTGCTTGTCGGTTTGCCTGATAGGCGATCATTGATCCATTGCCTGCGGTGGCGGGCGCCTCGTTGAAGGGGCGGCAGATGTAGATGTCCACGGCCTTGGGCTCGTCAGGCATCAGGTATTCCATGCCTTCGTCGAAGGGTTCGACGACATAGCCCAGTGGCAAGAGGATCGCGTCATAGAAAGTGCGTGCGGTGGCAATGTCATCGGCGCCGATATTGACGTTCCCAATCATGGTTGGTCCTCGGTATGAGTGAGCTTCGGTACATCAGACGCGCCCGCGGTGCCCCGCCCGCTAAGTGACGGATTTTCCATAAAGAAACGGTGGCAATTGAAGGTGAAATCTTCACCCACCTCGGCGCGCGTGAACGACCCGTCGGCGTTCATCACCCAGCTTTGGGCGACGTCCGCGAGGTTGGCAGCCATAATCTGGCTCACGATTTGGGCCTTCACTGTCTTGT
>JBCBFV010000080.1:0-9194 GCA_038527425.1 Pseudomonadota bacterium | reverse complement strand
GAGTATTTGGGTTTCTGGGACGAGTCATGATCGGCTTCGTCATTGGCGCGTTCATTGGCCTGGCGGTGAGCGATTACCTGATCCGCACAGCCCCTGCTGCGCAAGCGGCTAGCATGCCCCTTGACGTGGGCAGAGATTCGCCATAACTGCCCACATCTCGGAGATTTGGTGCGCCGCAAAAGCACCTTGACCACCTATTCGTCGAGGCCCGTGCGAAACGCGGGCCTTTGTCTGTGAAAAAAGGGCCTGGCATTACGGGCTCGCAGCTGAAAGGAACACGGCCTTGGCACGTATCGCCGGCGTGAACATCCCCACCGCAAAGCGCGTCCCTATCGCGCTTACCTACATCACCGGAATTGGCCACACGACGGCCAAGAGCATCTGCGAAGCCACGGGCATCGAGATGACGCGCCGCGTGAACGAGCTTTCTGACGCCGAAGTCCTCGCCATCCGCGAGCACATCGACGCCAACTTGACCGTCGAAGGCGACCTTCGCCGCGAAGTTCAGATGAACATCAAGCGCCTGATGGACCTCGGTTGCTACCGTGGCCTCCGTCACCGCCGCAACCTGCCGGTTCGCGGTCAGCGCACGCACACCAACGCACGCACGCGCAAAGGCCCCGCGAAGGCCATTGCCGGCAAAAAGAAATAAGGGAGGCTTGAGATATGGCACGCGATAAACGCGCTCCGAAGAAGAAGGTCTCCAAGAATATCGCGTCGGGCGTGGCCCACGTGAATTCGTCCTTCAACAACACCAAGATCCTGATTTCCGACGTCCAGGGGAACGCCATTGCATGGTCCTCCTCCGGCACGATGGGCTTCAAGGGCTCCCGTAAGTCCACGCCTTATGCCGCTCAGATGGCTGCAGAGGACGCGGGCAAGAAGGCACAGGACCACGGCGTCAAGACGCTTGAGGTTGAGGTGCAGGGCCCCGGTTCTGGCCGCGAAAGCGCTCTGCGCGCGTTTGCAGCGCTGGGCTTTACGGTGACGTCCATCCGCGACGTGACGCCGATCGCCCACAACGGCTGCCGCCCGCCAAAGCGTCGCCGCGTTTGATTTTTCGCCCCGCGTGACAGCGCGGGGCAGCATTTCGAAGACCCTCGGGACGCCCACGCATCGGATCCAGCGCGGGCAAGAATGGAGGCACTATGATCCACAAGAATTGGGCCGAGCTGATCAAACCGACACAGCTCGAAGTTAAGCCGGGCAATGACCCGATGAAAAACGCCACAGTCGTCGCAGAACCGCTTGAGCGCGGCTTTGGTCTGACGATGGGTAACGCGCTGCGCCGCGTACTGATGTCGTCGCTTCAGGGCGCGGCCATCACCTCCGTGCAGATCGACAACGTGCTTCACGAATTCTCCAGCGTTGCTGGTGTCCGTGAAGACGTCACCGACATCGTGCTGAACCTCAAGGGCGTGGCCATCCGCATGGAAGTCGAGGGCCCGAAGCGCCTGTCGATCTCCGCGAAGGGCCCGGGCGTTGTGACCGCGGCCGATATCTCGGAGAGCGCGGGCATCGAAGTCCTGAACAAAGAGCACGTGATCTGCCACCTCGACGAGGGCGCGGACGTGTTCATGGAGCTGACGGTCAACACCGGCAAAGGCTATGTCGCGGCCGACAAGAACCGCCCGGAAGACGCGCCCATCGGCCTGATGCCGATCGACGCGATCTATTCCCCGGTCAAGCGCGTGTCCTACGACGTGCAGCCCACCCGTGAGGGCCAGGTGCTGGACTATGACAAGCTGACCATGAAGATCGAGACAGACGGCTCCATCACGCCGGACGACGCTGTGGCCTATGCCGCGCGCATCCTGCAGGACCAGCTGTCGATCTTCGTGAACTTCGACGAGCCGGAGAGCGCGCAGGCCAGCCAGGAAGACGATGGTCTCGAGTTCAACCCGCTTCTCCTGAAGAAGGTCGACGAGCTGGAGCTTTCGGTGCGTTCTGCGAACTGCCTGAAGAACGACAACATCGTCTACATCGGCGATCTCATCCAGAAGACCGAAGCAGAAATGCTGCGCACGCCGAACTTCGGCCGCAAGTCGCTGAACGAGATCAAGGAAGTGCTGTCGGGCATGGGTCTGCACCTTGGCATGGATGTCGAGGATTGGCCGCCGGACAACATCGAGGACCTCGCCAAGAAGTTCGAAGACAACTTTTAAGGGTGTGGCGGGCTCAGGCCCGCCCCGCCAACCCCGGGCATTCCGCCCCACTAAAGCGAGAGCTCTCCAACGCAGGGGGCTCCGAGACAAAGCATAAAGAAGGATATGAAATATGCGTCACGCTCGCGGATACCGCCGCCTGAACCGGACCCACGAACACCGCAAGGCGATGTTCTCCAACATGGCCGGCTCGCTCATCGAACATGAGCAGATCAAGACCACCCTGCCTAAGGCGAAAGAACTCCGTTCGATCGTCGAAAAGCTTGTCACGCTCGGCAAGCGCGGCGACGCCCACGCCAAGCGTCTGGCGGCAGGTCGCCTCAAGCAATCCGCACATGTGGATAAGCTCTTTGACGTGCTTGGCCCGCGCTACAAAGAGCGCAACGGCGGCTACGTTCGCGTGCTGAAGGCGGGCTTCCGCTACGGCGATATGGCGCCCATGGCGATCATCGAATTCGTCGACCGTGACAAGGACGCCAAAGGCGCCGCCGACAAGGCACGCCTCGAAGCTGCTGAGGCCGCTGACGAGTAAGCTTCACCACTCGCAATTACAGAAGCCCCGTGCGGTAACTCCGTGCGGGGCTTTTCTTTTTCCCGCGACGTTATGTGCTGAATTCGATGAGGAGGCTTGCCGCAGGGCGGAATTAACTGTCTTTTTAACGAACGCCTCTGGAGATTCTCTGAACGAGAATGCAGCCGGAGGTTGCGATCGATTAGAAGCTGATAGTGGGAATGTCCGGGAAATCAGGTCTTGATGAGGTACTAGGCGAGATCGCCTACTTGGCGCCGGCGGGGTATTACGTCGGGCTCCATATCCGATTCACCTCACCTCTCATGACCTTGCAGACATACCCGGGGGACTGGATCGAAGCCTACACGGCCAAAGGTTACGCCCTCAGGGATCCCATCATCGCTTGGGGCTTCGGCCAGGAGACTGCCTCCCGCTGGAGCGAAATTGAAATTCCCGATCCATTCGGAATTCTGGATGAGGCTGCCACCTATGGCCTGCGATACGGCGTCGTGGTGCCGGTGGGCGAACTTCGCTCCCGGACCATTGGCTCTGTCGCGCGTTCAGATCGGGAATTTTCGGATGCCGAGATCGCTGTGATCTCGCACCACGTCGAGCGGTTGCACGAACTCACGCAGCCGCCCGAGCGCCTCACCGAGGCGCAACTCACTGCCTTGCGCTTCATCGCCGAAGGGGAACGGCACGCAGCTGCAGCAGCCAAGCTCAACATTTCGGAAAGTGCGTTGAAGGCCCGCCTGACAGCGGCGCGAGAGAAGCTGTTCGCTCGCACCACTGCAGAAGCCATTCAGCGTGCCAAAGATTATGGTCTGCTGTAATCCACGCCGTCCACCCTAGGAGATGGGGGCAAGGTGTTTGTCACTGTAAACCTGGGGATACAAATGCAAACCACCACCCTCTCTTTCGCCAACTTACACAACCATGGCGAGCTATTTGCAAACGTGCTTCGTGCCCGTCGGCAATCGTTTATTGTTCAAAACCAATGGGACCTCCCCGAAGCCATGGGCATGGAGTACGACCAGTACGACACGCCCGCGAGCCGCTGGGTCGCCGTCCACGAATTCGGCGAGGTGTACGCTGGCATTCGTCTGACGCCAACGACGGCGCGGTGTGGGATCTATTCCTACATGATCCGCGACGCGCAGCTTGGGCTTTTGGACACAATCCCGACGGACCTCCTCTACGAGGCGGCGCCCGTTCAGGAGAACATCTGGGAGAGTTCCCGGGTGTTTGTGAGCCACACCACGCCACAGCGCATTCGTCGCCGGGTGCACGCCATGCTGATCATGGAAATGACCCGCGCCGCGCGCGAGCTTGGTGCCGTGCAAGTGTTGGGACTGATCCCGGCGAATTGGCCCCGTTGGACCCGTCGTTGCGGGCTCGATGGCACCGCCGCTGGTCCGGTCATGACGCTTGATGGTGTCGACAATCAGTGTGTCATGCTCAATCTCGCCGAGAAGTTGCACTAATCGGTTGGTATTGGGGGTGAGTGACAGAGGGTGTCGCCTGCTTGAGCGCTAGCGACCCCTTTTGCTTCTCGCTGCCATGGACCATGGTGGGGGCCATGGCTGACCTCTTCGATACCGAGCTGCCTGCGTCTGATGATGCAGCACGGCCTCTTGCTGACAGGCTTCGGCCTGCGCGGCTGGAGGAAGTCATCGGTCAGCAGCAGGTGTTGGGACCGGAGGCACCTTTGGGTGTAATGCTGGCGGCTGGGTCGCTGGGCTCCATTATCTTTTGGGGTCCGCCCGGCGTCGGTAAGACCACGATCGCCCGCCTTTTGGCGGAGGCGACTGACCGCCATTTTGTCCAGATCTCGGCGATCTTTTCGGGCGTGCCAGAGCTGCGCCGTGTCTTCGACGAAGCCAAGCTGCGTCGTAAGCAAGGGCGCGGAACGCTTTTGTTCGTGGACGAAATCCACCGCTTCAACAAAGCGCAGCAGGATGGCTTTCTTCCGCATATGGAAGACGGCACCATCCTCCTTGTTGGCGCGACGACCGAGAACCCGTCGTTCGAGCTAAACGCGGCTGTGCTGAGCCGTGCGCAGGTGCTCGTGCTCGAACGGCTGTCCGATGATGATCTGGAGGAGATGATCACCCGGGCGGAGCGGACGCTTGAGGCGTCGTTGCCGCTGACGAGCAGTGCCCGCGCAGCGCTGCGAGAGATGGCAGATGGCGATGGCCGGGCGCTCTTGAACTTGGTGGAGCAGGTGGCCGCCTGGAAGGTGGAAGAACCGCTGGACGCCGAAGCCCTAGGCGCCCGCTTGATGCGGCGCGCGGCCGTTTACGACAAGTCCGGTGACGGGCACTACAATCTCATTTCAGCGCTCCATAAATCGGTCCGGGGCAGCGATCCGGACGCTTCGATCTACTGGTTCGCGCGCATGCTCGAGGGCGGCGAGGATCCTCGCTATCTCGCGCGTCGGTTGACGCGGATGGCTGTGGAAGACATCGGCCTCGCCGACCCGCAGGCGCAAACTGTTTGCCTGCAGTCTTGGGAAACCTACGAGAGGCTTGGTTCCCCGGAGGGCGAACTAGCGCTGGCGCAAGCGGTCATCTATCTGGCGCTTGCGCCGAAATCGAATGCGGCCTACGTGGCCTATAAATCCGCGCGTCGCTTGGCCAAGGAAAGCGGCTCCACGCCGCCGCCCAAGCACATCCTGAATGCAGCAACGTCGCTTCTCAAGGATCAGGGGTACGGCAAAGACTATGCCTACGATCACGATTCAGAAGATGGTTTTTCTGGCCAGAACTACTTTCCTGACGGCTTGGACCGGCCGAAGCTGTACGACCCCGTTGAGCGCGGTTTCGAGCGCGACTTGGGTAAACGCATCGCCTATTTCGACAAGCTTCGACAGCGCCGCTAGCCGCATGATTGCGCAACTCTGAGCGAAAATTCGGGCAACGTGCCGTGGGCCTCGGTTGACTCCAAAGGCCAAGGTAGCGAAAGACGCGGCGTGGTCGGAAACCTTGTATATATAGCCCTCGGCGGCGCGCTAGGCTCTGTTGCACGGGCTCTCGTTGGCATGGCTGTGGCATTCCCGGGCGGCACGTTGACGGTCAACGTGCTTGGATCTTTCCTGATCGGAGTGGCCTTCGCAGCCGGCTTTGCAGAGCGGTCTACGCTCCATGCCTTTGTCATGCTGGGCTTTCTAGGAGGGTTCACAACCTTCTCCACATTCTCATTGGACGTGCTCAAGCTCGTGCAGGCCGGACAAGGCCAAGCGGCGTTCGGCTACGTCCTCGTATCCGTACTGTTTTCCATTGGGGCGTGTGCCTTCGGTTTCTTCGTGGCGGGACGGTTCGCATGAGCAGAGTTCAAACCATCGAAATTGCGCCCGGTGACGGTGGGCAACGGCTAGACCGCTTTCTGAAGCGCATGTTCCCGCAGTTGGGGCAGGGACGGATCGAGAAGATGTGCCGTAAGGGCGAGCTTCGTCTCGATGGGGGTCGGGTAAAGGCTTCCTCCCGTGTTGAGGCAGGCCAAATGCTGCGCGTGCCTCCGCTACCAGACGGCGAGAAACCCAAGCATGAAGGGCATGTTGATGACCGGGATGCCGAGATGATCCGGCGCACCGTCATCTACCGGGACGACCACATTATTGCTTTGAACAAACCGCCGGGTTTGCCCGTGCAGGGCGGATCGAAACTCACCCGCCATGTGGACGGCTTGGGGCCAGCGCTCCGCTTCGGCCTCGAGGAGAACCCGCGCCTTGTGCACCGGCTCGACAAAGACACCTCGGGCGTCCTTCTGTTGGCCCGGACGCGGCAGGTTGCTGCGGGCCTCACAGAGACCTTCCGCCACCGGGCGACGCGCAAGATCTATTGGGCTGCCGTGGCGGGCGTGCCGCAACCCAAAGCGGGCGTGATCAAATACGGCCTCGTGAAGGCCACAGGTCATGGCAAGGACGGGTCAGGCGAGAAGATGCATGTGGTGCATCCCGATGACGTCCAGGGCACCGAGGGCGCCAAGCGCGCGACGACAGAGTTTGCCACGATCGAGGCCCTCGGTCGGCGGGCCTCGTGGATGGCGCTGGTCCCAGTAACTGGCCGAACTCACCAGTTGCGCGCGCATATGGGCGCTTTGGGCCACCCTATCGTTGGGGACGGGAAATATGGTGGCTCGGGGCAGGAGAATCTGGGCGATGGCTGGGGCGCCGCGCTGGGCGGCAGTTTCTCGAAGAAGCTACACTTGCACGCCCGTTCGCTGACGCTCGAGCATCCCGTGACGGGCGCCACGCTCCACCTCACGGCGCCTTTGCCCGAGCACATGGCGCGGACTTGGGCAGAGTTCGGGTGGGAGCCTGACGAAGCCCCCGTCGATCCCTTTGAGGATCTTTAATGCGCCTCGTCCTTTTTGATGTCGATGGCACCTTGGTGGACAGCCAGGCCCACATCGTAGGCTCAATGGAGGCGGCCTTTGCCTCTCAGGGGCTTACGCCGCCAACGCGCGCTGAGACGCTTTCCATTGTGGGGCTGTCTTTGCCTCGCGCGATTGCGGCCCTCGCGCCTGACGGGCCTGTCAACACGCTGGTCGAGGCATATAAGCAAGCTTACGGTGATCTTCGTACCAGCCACGGGGAACGGTCGGCTTCGCCGCTCTACTCGGGTATCCTGGACCTGCTCAAATCGCTGCACGCGGAGCCGGAAACCCTGCTTGGCCTGGCGACGGGCAAATCGCGCAGGGGGCTCGATCACGTCCTCGAGGTCCATGATATCGCCCGCTATTTCGTGACGCGGCAGGACGCCGATGGCCACCCGTCCAAACCGCATCCGTCCATGGCCACGACGGCCCTCTTCGAGGCGGGCTGTGAGCGCGGGGTCATGGTTGGGGATACGACCTTCGATATGGACATGGGGCGCGCGGCTGGTATGGCGACGCTGGGCGTTGCGTGGGGCTATCACCCGGTTGAACGCCTGAACTCGAGCGCGGATCTGGTGGTGCAGACCGTGCCCGAAATCCCTGCGGCCCTGAACCAGATTTGTCCGGAGATACTCTCGTGAGTGAATGGAAGACCAAGCGATTTTGGACCTCGGCAGATGTGTCCGTTGTTGAGGGCGGGTTTACCGTCACGCTCGATGGTCGCGGGGTGAAAACACCGGGAAAATCCTCGCTGATCGTGCCGACGAAAGCGCTTGCAGAGGCGATCGCCGTCGAATGGAACGCCCAGGAAGACGAGATCAATCCGCTGACCATGCCCGTCACGCGGTCGGCGAATTCGGCGATCGAAAAGATCGCACCGCAACGCGAGGTCGTTATCGAGGCGCTGGCTGAATACGGCGCGACTGACCTGATCTGCTACCGCGCAGAACGTCCGCAGGAGCTTGTTGCGCGCCAGGTCGCGGCTTGGGATCCGCTGCTCGAATGGGCGCGGACCGAACTTGGGGCGTCGCTGTCCACCACCACCGGCGTGATGTTCTCAGCTCAGTCGCCGGAGGCGCTTGCAGCCCTTCGCGCGCCTCTCGAGACGGCTACGGCCTTCGAGCTCGCCGGGCTCCATGACCTCATCATGCTCTCTGGATCGCTCGTGATCGGGCTGAAGGCGCGGGAGGAAACGGACGTGTCAGCGCTGTGGGAAGCAAGCCGCGTGGACGAGACCTTTCAGGCCGATGAATGGGGCTATGACGAGGAAGCGCAAGAGGCGTGGGAGGCGAAACGCGCGGCTTTTGAGGCGGCACACCGATTCTATTTGCTGTCTCAGAGCGCCGAGTAGCGGACGATTTTCCCGCATAAGGCGTGTCCGGCAGACCAGCTTCACGCGATCAAGGTTAACACGGCGCATTTTGTGCCGTTACAGCGTGCGTAGCGACTGATCACCGGCCCAGAATCAGCGCTCAACAATGCGGCAGAGCCTGCTCAAGGCTGTGCATGTGCCTAAAAAATGAGAATTTCGCCGCCAAACTCTTTCAAGCTGTTGACGATGGCCGAAGATTTTGCCCAAACTTTACGCCATTGCCAGGAGGGAGACTAGCTGGCGATGGGTGGCGTGCTACGTCACCTTTCATGAACCGGCCAACATTGGTCGGGTAATCAGGAAGAGGTAAATATGAAAAAATCTGTCATTCTGGGCGCACTGACCGTCGCAGGACTGGCCGCCGGGACCGCTGGCGCGGCCACGCTCGACGACGTGAAGGCACGCGGCGTGCTCAACTGCGGCGTGACCACGGGCGTTCCGGGGTTCGCAGAGCCTGACGCCGACGGCGTTTGGCAGGGCTTCGACGTGGCTGTGTGCCGCGCTGTTGCTGCTGCTGTGCTCAACGACCCAACGGCTGTCGAATTCGTTCCTACCACCGGTAAGACGCGCTTCACCGCGCTGGCCGCTGGCGAGATCGACATGCTTGCTCGTAACACGACTTGGACGTTCTCGCGCGACGTGGACCTCAAGTTCGAATTCACCGGCGTGAACTACTACGACGGTCAGGGCTTCATGGTTCCTGCTGATCTGGGCGTTGCTTCCGCAGCTGACCTCGACGGCGCAACCGTCTGCATCCAGACCGGTACCA
>JBCBFV010000079.1:0-9197 GCA_038527425.1 Pseudomonadota bacterium | reverse complement strand
CCCCCATCCACTCCAACAGGATGTGGAAGGCCCAGCCCTCTGCCAGCCAGCCCAGGCCAGAAAGCACGCCTGCTATTATAATGACGCGCGGCGTGGAGAAGACGGCGATCGATCGAGCGGCAGTCCGGATGCGCGCCATGGCGCGGGGGAACCGGCCTGTCGCGCGGTAAAAGCCGCTGACGATGGCTGAAAGGAGGACGGGGCGCGTGGCGATAACGGCGGCGGCTATAGACCCCAGGGCGATGGGCAGCGCCAAGGTGATGCCCATCGTGGACAAGGCGACCGCTGCGCCCAGCATCAAGCCCATGGCTGCGAGATCTGCGGCACGGTCCACAAGGGCCAAAGGCGCCGTTCGTTCAAATGCCCAGCCCGTTTCGCAGCGCAGCCAGCGCATACGGATCAACTCGCCCACACGGCCCGGCGTCACCGTCATGGCAAAACCGCCGAGGTAGTGGCGCGCATTCGTCGAAAAAGACGTGGGCAACCCAAGCTCGCGCGCGAACAGATCCCAGCGGGCGGCGCGCATGCCGTAGTTCGCAACGCTCAGAAGGAGAAGGAAGGCAATGGCGCCTGGCGTCAGCTTCGCCAACTGGGCCAGTGTCGCTTCCCAGCCTGTCGCGGAGGCGAGCCCTAGAAGGCCCACAACAACAGCCAAAAGCAACGCACCCATCAGGATGCGATCCCACACCGCACTGCGCGGTGTTGCCTGTGTTTGAAGGTTGCCCATACCCATAGACCCCGCCGATAAAGTGCAATTGGGGCAAATCTAAGGTGGCAGAGTTATTGTCGAATGAATTGCCTGTGACTGACGGGTCAGACCTTAAAGACGTCCGCCCATTCGGGGTGTTTGGCGCGCTGGGCGTTCACGAAGGGGCACAGCGGCACGATCTTGAAGCCCTTCTCGCGGGCGTCCGCCACAAGGTGTTCGACCAATACTTTACCCGCGCCCGTGCCTCGCATGGCGTCCGGTACGCCGGTGTGATCGACAATGCGCAGTGCGTCGGAGACGACCGAATAGGTCATCTCCGCCTCGGCGCCGTCTTTCTCAAAGACATAGCGCCCTTTGGTGCCCGTTACTTCTTCGCGGATCATGGTGTTGTCTCCCTGTCCGTTCCGGGCGCCTGGGCCCTTTAGACGATCGTGGCCTCGGTTGCGGCGCGCATCTCGTCCTCGGAGACGCCGTCGGCCAGTTCCACGATCGCAAGACCCTCAGGCGTGACGTCGAGTACGCCGAGGTTGGTGATGATGCGGTCCACCACGCCCGCGCCCGTAAGAGGCAGCGTGCAAGCTTTGAGCACTTTGGATTCACCCCTTTTGTTCTGGTGATCCATCACGACGATCACGCGGCCCACACCGGCCACGAGGTCCATGGCGCCGCCCATGCCTTTGACCAGCTTGCCGGGGATCATCCAGTTCGCCAGATCGCCTTTCTCGTCCACTTCCATGGCGCCGAGGATCGCTGCTGCGATCTTGCCGCCGCGGATCATGCCAAAGGAGGTGGCGCTGTCGAAATAGGCGGTGCGGTTCAGCTCTGTGATGGTCTGCTTACCGGCGTTGATCAGGTCCGGGTCCTCTTCGCCCTCGAAAGGGAAGGGACCCATGCCGAGCATGCCGTTCTCGGACTGCAGTGTGATGTCCTTATCGCCCACATAGTTGGCCACAAGCGTCGGGATCCCGATCCCGAGGTTCACATACATGCCGTCTTCAAGCTCTTCCGCCGCACGGGCGGCCATCTGATTACGATCCCAAGGCATTACACGGCCTCCTTCGTGCGCGTGGTGCGCTGTTCAATGCGCTTCTCGTGAGTGCCTTGGATGAGGCGGTTCACGTAGATGCCGGGCAGGTGGATCGCATCAGGGTCGAGCGAGCCTGTGGGCACGATCTCTTCGACTTCCATGATGCAGACTTTGCCGCACATGGCGGCGGGCGGGTTAAAGTTTCGCGCCGTCTTGCGGAAGATCGCATTGCCGGTCTCGTCCGCTTTCCACGCCTTCACGATGGACACGTCGGCAAAGAGGCCGGTTTCCATGATAAAGGTCTCCATCTCGCCGTCGCGGTTGGGGAATTCTTTGTGCTCTTTGCCCTCGGCGATGACGGTGCCCACACCCGTTTTGGTGTAGAAGCCCGGGATGCCGCAGCCAGCGGCGCGCATCCGCTCGGCTAGCGTGCCTTGGGGGTTGAACTCAAGCTCCAGCTCGCCGGAAAGGTATTGCTCCATGAAGGTCGCGTTCTCACCCACGTAGGAGGAGATCATCTTCTTCACCTGCTTGGTTTGCAGCAGGATGCCGATCCCGAAATCGTCGACGCCCGCGTTGTTTGATGCAAACGTCAGGTCCTTCGTGCCGGCCTCTTTGATGGCCTGCAGGCAAAGCTCCGGGATGCCGCAAAGGCCAAAGCCGCCGGCGGCGATGAACATCCCGTCAAAGAGAAGCCCGTCGAGGGCCTCCGCTGCGGAACCGTAGATCTTCTTCATGAAACGCCCCTCTGAGGTTTGCGCGCAAAGTGCGCTTGAGACTGGCGAGAGTCAATTCGCTGCGACTGCGAAATGACCCCCTGCGCAGCCTCTGTGCGCCCCTACGTAAACCGGGGGCCTGCCTAGCCCGAGACCCGCGCGTTGAAGGCCGCGGCCGCGCCTTGCAGGCCGCTTTCCATGAAGGGGGCGAAATCGTTCGTGAGAAAGCTGCGCACGAAAGGGCGGACAAGGAAGAGACGCGGGGCGATAGCGTATTCCCATGTCACGAGGGTTTCTGTGGGGCCAAGCGCTTCGTATTTGAATTCGCCGCGGATATGGCTCAGCGCACGCCCGTTGGCGGAGGTGAAACCCCAGACCTGATTGGCGAAGCGGTCGCTGCTGTTCTCAATGACGCGCTCGACGACCTCACTGCCATCCGAGAAGGCGAGACGACGGACGGCTTCTGCATCAGGGAACGCGCCCACGAGCGGTTCCATACCTGTGATCACCGGGATGCGATCGGTATTGGTGACATGGGCCAAGACGCCAGTTTCCGGGCTCTGAAGCGCGGCGCTCACTTGGTCCACCGGGCCCTCGAAGACGGCCGTTTCCACATTGATCAAATAGCCACTGTCGCCACGCAGGGCGGGTGGGTCGGCGTAGTCCGCAGCGGCAGGGGCGGCGGTTGCGATGAGGAAAGCAGAGAAGAGGGCGCGCATGCGGGGTCTCCTTTTATTGCGATACTCGTATTAAATTGATGCGAGTCTCGTAATATCAACCCTTGCCCCGCCGCGAGCGCCCTGAAAAAAGAGAAAGATGGACGAAAAAGAACGGCTGCGCCTCGCAGTGGGCGATCTTCTGCGGATCTTCTTGATCAACGAGAGGGCGTTTCCCTCCGCCGAGGGGCAGATCCCCTACAGCCCCCATGTGTTCAAAGCGGTAGGCATGCTCGCTGAGCATCCGAATGCTCGCGCGAGCGACCTGCAGGAGCATTTGGGCCTTGTGCCGACAACGGCGTCATCCTTGATCAAACGGCTTGTTGCGCAGGGATGGGTCACCCGCGCCCCGCATCCCGAGGATGGCCGGGCTGTTGCGTTGTCACTGACGCCCGCCGGGGAAGAGCTTTACGCCGCGATCCATCGTCAGGACTTGGTGAACATGGAGTTGTTGCTGTCGGCCTTCGAGGACGAAGAGAGGGCCGCGTTCATAGACATGATCGAGCGTGCCGCCGCACGTGTTCGCGCGGCGGCCGAAGACGCCTTGAGGCGTTAAGCAGGGACTGCGTCTTGGGCGTACTGCGCCAGAAACTCCGGCGCGGGCGGGATCGGCTTGATGACGTCGATGAGGATCCCGTTTGGATCTGCTGCAATGAAATGGCGTTGCCCGAACGGCTCGTCCCGCAGGCTTTTGAGCACCTTGATGCCTGCTGCTTCGGTGCGCGCGTAGAACGCATCCACGTCTTCCACCTCGATGTTCAGGATCACGCCTTTGGAGAGACCATGACCGGGTTCCGGGATCGTTTCATGCCAGGCATCAAGAACCGCTAGGTTCACCGACGGGTCATGGCGCGATTGCAGGTGCACGTACCAATCGGCCTCGAACGCCGCCTCGAAGTCGAAATTCTCTTTGTAGAAAGCGGCCGTAGCCGCGACGTCGGCAACCTGGAGGACAGGATAATATTGGGTGATGTTCATATTTGCGATCCTTCGTGAAAAGATACATACAGACTGTATGTTAGCGGATCAATAAACATACAGGCTGTATGTATGCAAGAGAAAAATACGAGAAGATCGAATAAATCGCGCAGCGACGAGATGCGCGCGCGTCTTATCAATGCCGCCAGGGCTCTCTTTGTGGAGAAGGGCTATGCCGAAACCTCCACGCCAGAGATCGTCAAAGCGGCGGAGGTGACGCGGGGGGCGCTCTACCATCACTTTGCCGACAAGACGGATGTGTTTCGCGCGGTCATCCATATGGAAGCGCGGCAGATCATGGAGTCGATCGAGACCTATGCGGCGCAAGAGGGCGAAGATCCACTTGATGCAGGGTCTCGGGGCTACTTCCGCGCCATGGCCGTCCCCGGACGGGTTCAGCTCATGCTGATCGATGGGCCCGCAGTGCTCGGCGTCACGGAGATGGATGAGATCGTCGAAGTGGGTGGGGTGGCGTCTCTTCGAGAGGGGCTCGAACAAGCGCTGCCCGAGCGTGGGTCAAAAGATGTGGCGGCCATGGCCATCATTTTGTCCGCCGCCTTTGACCGGGCGGCACTCGAGATCGCCCGAGGCGGAGACGAAGACCGGTATCTCGCGGCCTTCCGAAGTATTTGGAGTGGCCTTACGGGGTGAGGTGCTGGATCGCTGAAAAGCCCTCAAAGCGCGGATGGCCGGAAAAGAGCTTCCTGCTTTGGCCTGCACCTTTGTGGCTGTCGCGGAAGTTCTGACCTTTTGTCCAATTGATGAAATCGGCCTCGCTCGCCCAGACGGTGTGCGAGGCATAGAGCGTCTCGCCGTCGTTCGTCGGCCCTTTGAGCATGTGGAACTCCACGAAGCCGGGCTCCTCATGCAGGTGGCTTTCGCGGGTCAGCCACATCTCCTCGAAGTCAGCAGCGTTCTCTTCGGGCACGCTAAAGCGGTTCATGGCGATGTAGACGGACATGGGCGGACCTCCGATTGTAGTTCCGCCTCAGCATAAAGGCAGATGGCGCTGACGCCACCCGCCGTTCTTGCTCTATTTCTTCTTCTTGGCTGCAGGCTTCTTTTTGGCAGGGGCCTTTTTCTTGGTGACCTTCTTGCCTGACTTGGCCGCGCGCTCCGCGATGAGGTCCACCGCTTGGGCCAGCGTCAGATCATCGACCTCCACGCTCTCCGGGATCGTGGCGTTGATCTTTTCCCACTTCACGTAGGGCCCGTACTTGCCCTTGAAGACATTGACCGGGCCGCCCGCTTCGGGGTGTTCGCCCAGCTCGCGCACCGGCTCTACCTTCGCGCGCTGACCGCGCTTGGGCTTGGAGGCGATAACCTCCACCGCGCGGTTCATGCCGATTTCCCAGACGTCCTCGATGGATTCCAGGTTGGCATTCACGCCGCCGCGGTCGCTGATCGACTCGGCGTATTTCAGGTAGGGGCCGTAGCGGCCGATGTTGGCCCAGATCGGCACGCCATCGTCGGGATGCGGGCCGATAAGGCGCGGCAGCGTCAGCAGTTTGAGCGCCTCTTCCAAGGTCAGGCCCTCGGGCGACCAACCCTTTGGCACACCCTGACGCGGTGGCTTCTCATCGCCCTGTTGCTCGCCGCGCTGAACATAGGGACCAAACCGGCCTTTGAAGACGCGGATCTCGTCGCCCTGATCGGTGCCGAGAAGCTTGCCTTCCGGTGGAATAACGTTCTTCGCCTCTTCTTCGGAAAGCGGCGGGCCGAAGGGGCGGGTGTAGCGGCATTCGGGATAGTTCGAACACCCGATGAAAGCGCCGCCGGAGCGCGCCGTGCGCATAGACAGGCGTCCCACGCCGCAGTTTGGGCACAGGCGCGGGTCACCGCCACCGGGCAGGGGCGGGAAGATATGGGGCGCGAGCTCCTCATTGATCTTCTCAAGTACCTCGGTGATGGAGCGATCCATAGCTTCGCCGATGGCCGCCGAGAAATCGCGCCAGAAGCGGTCGAGCACGTCTTTCCACTCGCGCGAGCCGGCGGAAACGTCGTCGAGCTCCTCCTCCAGCGAGGCGGTGAAGTTGTAGCCCACGTATTGGCGGAAGAAGTTGGTCAGGAACGCGGTGACGAGACGGCCTTTGTCTTCTGGGAAGAGGCGGCCTTTGTCTTTGCGGACGTACTCGCGGTCCTGAATGGTAGTGACGATGGAGGCGTAGGTGGACGGGCGCCCGATGCCGAGCTCCTCCATGCGCTTCACGAGCGTGGCTTCCGTGTAGCGGGGCGGGGGCTGCGTGAAGCTTTGCAGCGCGATCACACCCTCATTGCCGCTCATCACGGCGGATTTCGCGAGAAGCATGTCGCCGGTGCTGTCATCGGTCACGCTGTCGTCGCTTTCGGCCTTGGCAAAGGCGTCGCCGTAGGCGGCGGCCAGTGGCGCGCGGTCGCCTTGCATGATCTGTGGCAGGCGCTTGTCGTCTTCGTCCTCGACGTCGTCGCGGCCTTCTTCATAAACGCGCAGGAAACCGTCAAAGAGCACGACCTGACCGGTGGCACGCAGCTCCACTTGGTTGTCGTCGGAGCCCACGGTCACGGTTGTCCGCTCAAGGCGGGCGCCTTCCATCTGAGACGCCAGCGTGCGCTTCCAGATCAGATCGTAAAGCTTGCGCTGATCTTCATCGGCGACTTTGAGGTCCGCCGGCGCGCGGCCCATCTCGGTTGGGCGCACACATTCGTGCGCCTCTTGCGCGTTTTTGGCTTTGTTTTTGTAGGTGCGGGGCTTTTCGGGCACGTAGGCGTCGCCGTAGCGGTCCTTGATCGCCCCACGGGCGTCGGCCACGGCCTCGGGCGCCATGTCGATGCCGTCTGTCCGCATATAAGTAATGTAGCCCGCCTCATAGAGCCGCTGGGCGAGGTTCATCGTCTGCCGCGCGCCGTAGCCGAACTTGCGCGAGGCCTCCTGCTGGAGGGTCGACGTCATGAACGGCGGCGAAGGGTTGCGTGAGGCGGGCTTTGCCTCAACCTGCGTGACGGTGAGCGCGCGGCTCGTGACAGCCTGCACGGCAAGCTCTGCTGCCGCGCGGTTCTCAATATCAAAACGGTCGAGCTTTTTGCCGCCGAGCGTGACGAGGCGGGCCTCGAAGGTTTGACCGCGCGGCGTCTTGAGCATTGCTTTAACGCCCCAGAACTCGACAGGCTTGAAGGCCTCAATCTCCATCTCGCGCTCAACGATGATGCGGAGGCAAACGGACTGCACACGGCCCGCGGATTTCGCACCGGGCAGGCGGCGCCACAGGACCGGCGAGAGCTTGAAGCCTACGAGGTAATCGAGAGCGCGGCGCGCCAGGTAGGCCTCCACCAGCTCCATATCGACTTCGCGGGGCTGCTTCATCGCCTCGGTCACGGCACGCTCGGTGATGGCGTTGAAGACCACGCGTTTGACCGGCGTGTCCTTCTTTACCGCGCGGCGTTTGCGCAGTGCTTCTTCAAGGTGCCACGAGATCGCTTCCCCCTCGCGATCGGGGTCAGTTGCGAGGATCAGCTCGTTGTCTTCCGCCAGCGCGTCGGCGATGGCTTTGACGTGCTTTTTGGAGTCAGATGCGATCTCCCAAAGCATCTCGAAACCGTTCTCCGGGTCGACGGATCCATCCTTTGGCGGCAGGTCACGGACATGGCCATAGGAGGCCAGAACCGTGAAGTCCTTGCCCAAATATTTGTTGATTGTCTTTGCCTTAGCAGGAGATTCTACAACAACAACTGCCATGTTTTATGGGCTTTCTCTCACCGAAATACGTGTGGCGGAACATGGTGACAGCGGCGCGATTGTCAATTGACGTTTCGCACAGCCGCGTCGTTTCAGCTCTCGCGGAGGGCGAAAAACCCGCCCTGCTGCCTCTCAATTAAGCCCTCCAGTTCAAGTTCTACGAGTGCGGAAGAGACTTGGTCAGGATGGGCGCCTGTGTCGCGGATCAACTGGTCTTCGGGCAGCGGCGTGGGCGCCAAGAGCTCAAGGAGCATCTGGGGGAGCTCTGCCATTTGAGCCAGCTCTCGCGCCGCAGGGGGCGGTGCCTGAAGTGGCGGCGGCGCGCCGAGTCTTTCGGCGCGTTTTGGCGCGATTGATGTTCCAAGAACTTCGAAAACGTCATCGGCCCCGCGCACGAGCGTGGCACCGTCACGGATAAGTTTTAGGCACCCTGCCACCCGCGCGTCAAACGGATGCCCCGGCACGGCGAGCACATCGCGCCCCTGATCAAGGGCCATCTCCGCCGTGATGAGCGTGCCTGATCGCGCAGCAGCTTCGACGACGACCACCGCGCGGGAGAGCCCCGAGATGATCCTGTTGCGCCTTGGGAAATGGCGAGATTGCGGCTGCAACCCTGGTGGCATTTCACTCACAATCAGGCCTTCGTCGGCGATTTTGTTCATCAGCTCTGCGTTTTCGGGCGGGTAGGTGACATCCACGCCGCCCGCAACGACAGCGATCGTGCCAGTGGGAAGCGCGCTTTCGTGGGCCATCGTGTCGATGCCGCGTGCGAGGCCCGAGGTGATCCCAAACCCAGCCTCACCCAAATCGCGCGCCAACTTCCGGGTCATCCGTCGGCCCAGCGATGAGGCATTGCGCGAGCCAACCATCGCCACATGGGCCTGTGCGTTGGGGTCGAGCGGCCCGCGCGCCCAAAGAAGAGGTGGGGCATCGTCTATATCTTCGAGCGCTTCGGGATAGTCCGGTGTGCCTTGCGCGAGGAGCCGTGCCCCAGCACGGCGCGCCGCTTTCAATTCGGCGATGACCACGCCTTCAGGGCATATCTGATATTTCTCGACGCCAGCCTCGCGCGCGATTTCCGGCAGCGCCTGAAGGGCGGCACGCGCGGATCCATGTTCTGAGAGGAGGCGGTTGTATGTCGCGACACCCACGCGTCGTGAGCGCAAGAGGCGGAGACAGAAAAACAGATCTTCTTCCGAGATGGGTGGGAGTGGGGGGTGAGAGGAAGAAATTCCGCTTGTTTCCATCCCTGTCTCCGCCGCTTGCCTGTTCAGGGATATGGTAAAGAGGTTAACGAGGTGTTTACGGGTTAGGGTTTTCGAAGAGAAATGCGTTTTTT
>JBCBFV010000078.1:0-9366 GCA_038527425.1 Pseudomonadota bacterium | reverse complement strand
TGACTACGGATTTGCCTGCCGCGCGGAATTGGCTCGCAAGCTTGCCGATCGTCGTTGTTTTGCCGGAGCCATTGACGCCCACCACGAGCACGACCTGAGGCTTCTTTGGATAAAGAGGCAGCGGTCGGGCCACAGGTTCCATGATCCGGGCAACTTCTTCTGCCATGAGGCGTTTGATGTCCGAGGCACCGAGGCGCTTGCCGAAGCGCCCTTCGGCCATGTTCGCCGTCACGCGCAGCGCCGTGTCGACCCCCATGTCCGAGGCGATGAGCAGCTCCTCGAGCTGCTCAAGCATATCGTCGTCGAGCACGCGCTTCTTTTCCGGCTCTGCAGCCTTGCGGCCGAGCATACGTCCGAAGAGGCCGGGCTTCGCAGGCGCCTCTTCCTCTGGCTCAGAGGTGAACGGGTCAATCGGCTCGGCACGTGTCATCACGGGCTGAGGCGCAGGTTCCGGTGCAGGCTCAGGCTCAGGCGTGGGTTCCGCAACCGGCATGGGCTCGGGCTCCGGTGCCGAGGCAGGCTCAGGGACCGGTTCGGGCGCGGGCGCGGGCTCCGCCACTGGCGCCGGCTCAGGTTCGGGCTCAGGCGCCGGCTCGGGCTCAGGCGCCACCTCGAGCGGGGCGGGAGCAGGCTCAGGTTCAGGAACAGGCGCCGGTGCTTCAGCAGCTGGAGGCGTAGGAGCGGGCTCCTCGACAACGGGCGCTTCAGGCTCTGCCTCGACGGTGCCACCATCATCAACGATGGCCTCAAGCCCCTCATCGAGCTTAGAGCTCGACTTAAAAAGTCGGTCCTTCAGTTTGGAAAAGAAAGCCATTTTGCCCCTTAGTGCCCGTAACGTGTTGATCTCATCTAATACTCAGAGGGACGGAGGGGAAGATCGTTGCCGCGTGCGGGGTACGCTCAACCCAGCGCAACGAGGGTAAAGAGCGCCATCGCGGCATAATATGTAGGCCAGATCGTCAGGTGCGCAGGCAGCCGCCAACGCGAGGAGCGCGCGAGAACGAACATCTCAAGCCCTATCAGCGCGTCAGACAGAACAAAGAGGGCCACCCCAACCTGAAGCGTGCTGACTTCCTCGCGGTGAAGGTTTGGCGCATCAAGGCCGGTCGCGGCCAACGCCATCGCGGCGATGATCGCGATGTAACCCATCACCGGCCATCTCAGCGCACCGGCACGTGGGAAGATCAGCGTGGCCACGCCGCACGCGAGCACGAGAAGGATCAAGGCGCAAAGCGACAGCAGTTCCTGCACATCGACGCCCCATGCCAGAAACTGTGCGACGAGCAGGATATGCAGCACCGCGAAGCCTGCCATCCCGGTCAGAAAGCCGCCCGTTGAAGGCCGCGAGAGGAGGACATCGCCCAACACGCCAGCCGCTAGGACGCCAAGGATCAAGGGATAGGCTTGCCCCTGCCCCACAACGAGCGCTCCCAAAAGCAGGAGCCCTACGGGAAACGCTTTGACACTGGTCTTGGCCCAAGACGGCCCACGCCACGAAAAGCCCAGCCAAAAGACGAGGGAGGCAATCGCGCTCCCCACCCAGAGCAGGACTTCCGGCGCCTCAGTCAGGGCTTAGATCTCGTCCGGGAAGTGCTTCATCACCGACCGGATCGGGTTCGGCGCGGCCTGCCCAAGACCGCAGATCGAGGCGTCGGCCATGATCGTGGTGAGGTCCGTCAGAAGCTCCTGATCCCAAGTGTCGGCCTGCATCAGCTTCACGGCTTTCTCGCAACCCACGCGGCATGGCGTGCACTGGCCACAGCTCTCATCCTCGAAGAAGCGCAGCATATTGAGTGCTGCCGTCCGAGCGGAATCGTGATCTGACAGGACCACCACTGCGGCCGAGCCAATGAAGGTGCCGAGCGGCTGGAGCGTGTCGAAATCGAGGGGCACATCGTTGATCGACGCAGGCAGAAGACCCGAGGACGGCCCGCCAGGTTGATAGGCTTTGAACACGTGGCCGTCTTCCATGCCACCGGCGGCCTCGATGATGTCGGTGATCGTGGAGCCTGCAGGAAGCAGGTAGACGCCGGGCTTCGACACCCGGCCAGAGACGGAGTAGCTGCGCAAACCCTTGCGACCGTTATGCTCAGTCGCGTTCAGCACTTCAGGCCCTTCACGGCAGATCCGCGCGACCCAGTGCAGCGTCTCGATATTGTGGACGAGCGTTGGTTGTCCGAAGACACCTACCTGCGCCACGAAGGGCGGGCGGTGACGCGGGATCCCGCGCTTGCCCTCGATGCTCTCGATCATCGCGCTTTCTTCGCCGCAGATGTAGGCGCCTGCACCACGGCGAAGCTCCACAAAGCCGGGCTCTATGAGGCCGGCCTCTTCCATGGCTTTGAGTTCGGTGGCGAGGATATGCAGCACTGCTGGATATTCATCGCGCATATAAAGGAAGACACGCTCCGCCTCGACAGCCCACGCCGCGATCAGCATGCCCTCGAGGAAGATGTGCGGCACGCGTTCGAGGTAGTAGCGGTCCTTGAAGGTGCCGGGCTCCCCCTCGTCACCGTTCACGGCAAGGTAGCGAGGCCCGGGATTGGCGCGCACAAAACCCCATTTCTTGCCGGACGGGAACCCTGCCCCGCCGAGGCCGCGGAGGCCTGCGTCGAGCACCCTGTCCTGCACCGCTTCCCAATCGCCGTTCGCGCGCAGGTCGGCCAGCGTGGCGTAGCCGCCCTCAGCCTTATAGGCCTCAAGCGCTTGATAGTCCGGGATGTCGGCATGGGTGTGGCCCGTGGCAATCGCGGCCTGAACCTTCTCGGGCGTGGCGTGGTCGATGTGATGGTGACCGAGCTCCAGCACCGGCGCAGTGTCACACCGGCCCATGCAGGGCGCGCGCAGCACGCGGACCTCTGCCGGGTCAAGCCCGTCTTCCAAGGCCGCTTTCAGCTGCTGAGCGCCTGCCATTTCGCACGACAGTGAATCACAAACGCGGATCGTCAGCGCGGGCGGTGGAGTCTCCCCCTCCTTCACGACATCAAAGTGGGCGTAGAAAGTAGCGACCTCATAGACCTCCGCCTGCGAGATCCGAAGCTCTTCAGCCAGCGCGCGCAGATGCGCAGAGGACAAATGGCCGTAAGTGTCCTGCACCAGATGGAGGTACTCGATCAGGTGATCGCGGCGCCTTGGCCCGTCGCCCAAAAGCTGGCGCACATCGTCCCACGCACCGTCATCGAGCTGACGGCCCTTGGTGTGGTGGCGGCCTTTACCCTTGCCGGATTTCCAAACGCCCTTGCGATCATCGAGTGCCATCGGTCCCTCCTCGTTGGCGCGACCTTAGGGGGCCTTGGCCAAGGCGGGACACCAAAAAACGACACCTGCGCGCGGAAACCGCAGCCCCGCGAAGAAAGAGGGCGGAAACACCCGGCGCCGACAGGAAATTTTCAGCCGATCACGGGGCATTGACCGACGCTTGGGCCGCTAGGGGCTGGTTCCAGCCTGCCCGATCGGGCAGGTTACGCCTCATGCGTTTGATTGCTTTTCTTTGCGTTGTCGGGGCCTCACAGGCCTTGGCCCAAGACGCCCCGCTAAGCGCCTCCGAATTCGAGGCCTACACCACCGGCAAAACCCTCAGCTACGCCACCTCGGGCCAGGCACCGTATGGCGCCGAGGAATACCTGCCGAACCGCCGTGTCCGCTGGGCCTTCACCGATCAGGAATGCAAAGAAGGCGAATGGTATCCCTCGGGCGAGCTCATCTGCTTTCTCTACGAAGACAGCACCGATCCGCAGTGTTGGAGCTTTTACCTCACGCCGCAGGGCCTGCGCGCCCAGTTCGAGAACCGTCCCGACAGCGCACCGCTCTATCAGATCGACGAAAGCGCGGAGCCGCTTTTCTGCCCCGGGCCGCAAATCGGCGTCTGAGGAATTATTCGTCGAAGAGGCTGCCTTGCTTCGTTGGCGGGTTTGAACCGCCCGCGCGTTTGGGCTTTGTGGCGACTGCTGCGCCGGGCGAAAACCGTCCATCGGCAAACTCGATCTCGAGCGGCTCGCCGGCCTTCACGTGCGCCTTGCGCGTCACCACCTCGCCGCCCGAGCGCACCACAGCGTAGCCGCGATCGAGCGTCGCCTTGTAGCTCAGTGTCTCCCGCAACCGGTCCAGCGCTTCGAGCCGGTCGGTCAGAGCGCGCTGACGCGTGGCGCTCACCTCGGCCAGTTTCTCAGAGAGACGATCAAAATCGCTCCGCGCTTTGGCGAGCTGGCCGGATACCAGCGTCGGGGATACGCGCCCGCGCGCCTCAAGCCGTTCGCGCTTTTCCGCAGCCTTGCGGCCCAGCGCGGGAAGCAAGCGGGCTGCGTTCTCGGCCACGCGTCGCTCTTCATCTCTGAGACGGCGCCGCAGGGCGGAAGGTGACACCGAGAGGCTCGCAAGTGTCACCCGACGCCCTTGCACCCCCGCGATAAGCGCGGGCCCGAGCAACGCATCGGCCTTGTCGAGCCTTTGACGCGGCGTGGCGAGGAGCGTTTCTAACCGGGGCAAAGCTCGCGAGAGATCGCGTAACCTCTCCGCACGACGATCAAGCACCGTCCCCTGCCCACGCATGAGCCGCGCACCCTGCTCTTCCAGCCAGGCAAGCAGATCGCGCCGCACAGGCACCGCCACCTCGGCCGCAGCGGTCGGCGTCGGCGCGCGTCTGTCGCTGACGAAATCAATCAACGTCGTATCCGTCTCGTGCCCCACCGCCGAAATCAGAGGGATGTCCGAAGCTGCAGCCGCGCGGGCCACGATCTCCTCATTGAAGCCCCATAGATCCTCGATGGAGCCGCCGCCACGCGCCACGATGATCAAATCAGGCCGCGGGAGCGCGCCGCCGGGCGTCAGTTTGTTGAAGCCCTCAATCCCCCGCGTCACTTCAGGCGCGCAATTGGCACCCTGCACGGCCACAGGCCAGATCAGCACCTTGCGCGGGAAACGATCCCTCAGACGGTGCAGGATATCCCGGATCACCGCGCCGGTGGGCGACGTCACAACGCCGATCACCTCGGGCAGATAAGGCAGTGGCTTCTTACGCCCCTCCTCAAAGAGCCCCTCCGCCTCGAGCGCCTTCTTGCGCTTCTCCAGCATCGCCATGAGCGCGCCCTGCCCCGCCACGGCAAGCTCGACCACGTTCATGTTGTACTTCGACTGCGGGCCGAAGGTGCTCATCTTCCCGGTGGCGACCACCTCGAGCCCTTCTTCAGGCATCACACCCAGGCCGCTGATCTGCCCTTTCCACGTCGTGCAGGACAGCGAATTTCGATCATCCTTCAGGTCGAAATAGAGGTGGCCGGAGCGTGCCTGAACCACGCGCCCTACCTCACCCTTCACGCGGACACTGCCGAATTCGCCCTCGATCGTGCGCTTGATCGCGCCCGAAATCTCGGAGACCGAGTATTCCGGCGTGTTCATCCCCGGGGTCGGATCGTCGATGAGGTCCATGCTGCCGCCTTGTTCTGCTTTGATGCGCAGCCTATGACGCCCTCGGCAGAGAGGGAAGCGCATGAATATTCTGATCTTGGGTAGCGGCGGGCGTGAACATGCGTTGGCCTGGGCGGTGAAGCAGAACCCGAAGTGCGGGCGTCTAATCGTGGCGCCGGGCAATGCGGGCACGGCAGCGATTGCGTGGAATGCAGAGCTCGACATCAATGATGGCGAAGCTGTCGCCGCCTTTGCCCAAGAACAGACTGTCGATTTCGTCATCATTGGGCCTGAAGCGCCTTTGGCCGCGGGCGTCGCTGACGCGCTGCGCGCTGCTGGGATCTTGTGCTTTGGCCCCTCCGCTGCAGCTGCCGAGCTTGAGGCGTCGAAAGCTTTCACCAAAGCGATCTGCGACGCCGCCGGGGCGCCCACGGCTGCCTACGCGCATTTCACCGATGCCGCAGCTGCCCGCGGCTATGTCGAAGAGCGAGGCGCGCCCATCGTTATCAAGGCCGACGGCCTCGCCGCCGGTAAGGGCGTGACGGTTGCGATGACGCTGAAAGAGGCCCTCGCCGCCGTTGACGACATGTTTGGAGGCGCCCATGGCTCTGCCGGGGCCGAGGTCGTGATCGAGGAGTTCATGGAGGGCGAAGAGGCCTCCTTCTTCGTGCTCTGCGACGGTGAGGACGCGCTGCCTGTGGGCACCGCGCAAGACCACAAACGCGTGGGCGACGGCGATACCGGGCCAAACACCGGGGGCATGGGCGCCTATTCACCCGCGCCGGTGCTGACCGACGACATAGCCCAGCGGACGATGGATGAGATCGTGCGCCCCACCCTGCGCGAGATGGCCAAGCGCGGTACGCCCTATCAAGGGGTGCTCTACGTCGGCCTCATGATCAAAGACGGCGCGCCACGGCTCGTCGAATACAACGTGCGCTTCGGTGATCCGGAGTGTCAGGTGCTGATGATGCGCCTCGGTGGTCAGGCGCTGGATCTGCTCCACGCCGCAGCCGAAGGCCGCTTGGCCGAAGCACAGGTAAACTGGGCCGACGATCATGCGATCACCGTGGTCATGGCCGCCAATGGCTACCCCGGCGCCTACGAGAAAGGCTCCGTGATCTGTGGGCTTGAGGCCGTCGAGCAAAGCTCAAAGGAGATGGTGTTCCACGCGGGCACCGCCTCAAAGGACGGCGCGATCATCGCAACGGGCGGACGGGTCCTTAACGTCACAGCACGTGGCGCGAGCTTGAGTGAGGCGCACACCCGCGCCTATGCGCTCGTGGATGCAATCGATTGGCCCGAAGGCTTCTGCCGCCGCGATATCGGCTGGCGCGCGCTCTAGGCGCGCCAGTGGATTAGCAGTCCATCGCCTCTGCGAAAGAAGCGCGCCCCCCGTGGCTGCCAATGTCTTCGGTCGTGAGGCCTGAGCCTGCGAAACGGATGGCGAGCAGCCGCTGCCAGCGCGCATCCGCAACGATCATCTCCGGGCCAGCGCCGCAGTCCCGGATGCCGCCTGCAATATCGACTTCACCAATGCGGTGGTTCGTGACACCCGGCAGCGAGGCGATCTCAGCAACGTCCCCCCCGGCAGTGACCCGCCAGACTCGCAGAGTCTTGGCCAGATGCGGCCTGTCGACATAGGCCACCTCCATCACGCCATCCCCGTTCAGATCGCCCGCCCCCACAATGGCCAGCCAGCGGAACCGCGTCCCGATATGCGGGTTGCCCGCGAATGGACGCAGCTCTCCATCACGAAGCTCATAAATCCGGAATCGAGCTCCCAAACGCTCGTGGCTCTCCACCACCAGGACCTCGGGTGCCCCGTCTCCCGTCATATCGACCAAGCGCGGCGCGACATCCTCAAAGACCATGGGCGCATCCCAGCGGAGCCGATGGAGCTTGCCCGAGGCCTCGCGCACCTCAAGCGTGGTGTATTCGCTGGGGTCGCCCAGGACACCATGCGGATACCTGCTGGTCGGGTCAGTGTAGCGCGCCGACGCGATCTCAGCGGCAGCCTGCGATGCCAGCCCCAAGCACGACACCATCAACGCGCCGCGGGCCAGATCGCGCCACACGCGAAACGCCGGACGCGGCGCCCCCCTCAAATCTGGTTCTCCGGCACGGTCACGGACATGCCGTCCATCTCGGCAGTTACCTCAACCTGACAGCTCAGGCGCGAGCGCCCCGGCACGACATCGGGCGCGAAATCGAGCATATCGACCTCGAGGTCATCTGCCTCGGGCACATTCGCCACCCAGCTCTCTTCCAAATACACATGGCACGTCGCGCAGGCACAGGCGCCTCCACAGTCTGCCGCGATGCCAGGAACGTTGCCCGTCCGGGCCCCTTCCATGAGCGATTGCCCGACGGGAACATCAACCTCATGGGTCGCGCCGCCAAACTCGATATAGGTAATCTTTGCCATGGCCGGTACATAGCGCCGTCCCCGCCAAATGGCGAGATATTGCTTGTCGCCCCAGCACAATGTTCTTATTTTGTTCCATATGACAACCTACGCTGCCAACGACTGGCCCCGCCCCCCGGCGGCGGTCCCTGCTGATATGCTGCACCTTGTCCCGAACGGCGCGCGCTGCACCGTGGCGGGCCTCGTGCTCGTGCGGCAACGTCCCGGCACAGCCAAAGGCGTCATCTTCATCACGCTCGAGGACGAAACAGGCGTCTGCAACGTCATCGTCTGGCGCAAGATCTACGAGCAATTCCGCCGTGCGGTCATCGCCGGGCGCATGCTGCGCGTGACAGGAAAACTCCAGCGCGAGGGGGCGGTCACCAACATCGTCTCCCAGCATGTCGAGGATATCTCCTACATGCTCGACGACCTGCTCAAACCAAATATCGAGATCGCGCGCGCAGGCGACCAACCGTAGACGCACGGCTCCCACCTCGCTAGTGTGCGCAAAACCGCAACAAGCGGATCGAGAGAGCAGTGAAATACATCATCCTTCCAGCGCTTCTGGCGCTTGTGGCCTGCGAGGCCCCCATCTCGCCTGTGAGCCGCGCCGAGCCCGAGCTTTTGCGCCTGCGCATGTCCGGCCCACCAGGTGCCACGCCCGATCAATGTTGGGGCAGCATCACGACGCCCGCCGTGGTGGAGACCGTCACCGAAGACATCCTCCTCCAACCGGCCGAGATCGGCGACGACGGCACGATCCGCAGCGCACCCGTCTACAAAAGCGAGACGCGCCAAGCCATCATCCGGGAACGTCAGGATGTCTGGTTCGAGACGCCTTGCGAAGATGAGATGACGTCGGAGTTCATCGCCTCCGTCCAGCGCGCGCTCTCCGTACGCGGCCTTTTCGGCGGCACGGTCACAGGCGTGATGGACGCCCGCACCCGCGCCGCAATCCGTGCCTATCAGGAGCCGCAGGGCCTCAACTCGGCGATCCTCTCCAGCGCGGCTGCACGCCAACTGGGGCTCGTTGCCGTCGCCCCAGCGGGCTAAGACGCACGAGATCTGCATACATAGACAGATGAGCGCAGTTTTCACGCGGCCCAAAATGATCTGAAGCCGAGAATGCGCGCCACCCGCACGGCTCATGCACTATCCTTTGCATAACGCAAAGGAGTGCCCCGTGCCCGATACCCACCGCAGCCATTCATCGACCCTCACCGTCCACGCCTCCATTGCGCAGGCTATCAGCGATCACGGCGTGGACGTCATGTTCGGGCTCATGGGCGACGCGAACCTCTTCATGGTCGACAGCTTCGTTCGGGAACAAAAGGGCCGCTTCATTCCGGCAGCTTACGAGGGCGGCTCTGTCCTCATGGCGATGGCCTATGCGCACGCTTCGGGCCGCGTAGGCGTGGCGACTGTCACGCACGGCCCCGCGCTGACGAACTGCGTCACGGCTCTCACCGAAGGCGCGCGCGGGCACCTTCCGGTCGTCCTCTTGGCCGGGGACACGCCCATCGACAACCCGCGCCACTTGCAGAGCACCGACC
>JBCBFV010000077.1:0-9379 GCA_038527425.1 Pseudomonadota bacterium | reverse complement strand
ACCGTGCCCATCTGTGTATGGTCGCCTGCCGGGTTTTCGGGCCCCGTGGCCATATCGAAAAGAAGCCACGCCACCGGCAAAAGGAACGGCAGCGCCATGACGGCACCCTGCCCCAGTGCACTCAGGCTGCGACCTTCGATCAGTTTCTGCGCTTCACGCCCAAAGGCCAGCCCGCCGAGGATGGCAAAGGCAAAGAAGTGCATCAGGAAAAGGATCGGCGTCAGCGCAAGGAAGACGACAAGGCGCAGCCAGAGCGCCCGATTTTCCAGCGCAAGATAAAGCGCGAAGGCGTAGATCGCGAAGGGCAGCGAGAACGTGTAGTTTTGAAAGCCAAAGAGGAAGGTGCAATTGAACGCGAGGAGCCCGGCCGTCAGCGACCATAGCGTCCAACGCCCATGCACCACCCGCGCCAGCACAACGGCGGACGCAAAGAGGTTCACCGCCGAAAAAGCCATCACTCGGTGCGAGAACGTCACCGCGTCGCCGGGATAGCCAGACAGCCGCCACAGAAGATCGACCGCCGAATTCGGGACGAGCACGAAGGCGGAGGTGTAGTAGGCGCTCAACGGGCCTTCATTGCCCGACGCCATGATGGTGTGGCGGGCGATGTGGTTCGGAATGTCGATGAGAGGCAGGTAAAGCGCCTGCGTGAACGGCCAAAGGATCATGGCGCCCACGATCAGCGCGCCGAACCCCACCCAGATACGATTGACTTGCATGGTTACTCCGCCGCAATGCGAACGGGGGCTTCAGACGAAGCCTGGTTGGGGCGCGTGATCTCGTCGACGATGAAGCGCGGACGGCCCTTCGTCTCCAGATAGATCTTGCCGATGTATTCACCGATCACGCCAAGCGCGATCATGTGCACGCCGCCCAGGATGTAGATCGGCAGCACGATGGACGTCCAACCCGGCACGACCGAACCCATGGTCCACATCACAAGCGAATAGATCGCGTAACACATCGACAGGCCGGCCACGATGAAGCCGAGGCCCGTGATGATGCGCAGCGGCTTGATCGAGAAGGACGTGACCCCCTCAACCGCAAGTGAGAGCATCTTGCGTAGTGGGTACTTGGAATCGCCCGCCACACGCTCGGCGCGGTCATAGGTCACGATGGCGCTCTCAAAGCCGATCTGACGCACGAGGCCACGCAGGAAGAGGTTACGCTCCTTAAAGCTGTCGAGCGCGCGGATGGTCTTGGCGCTCATCAAGCGGAAGTCGGCGTGATCCGGGATGATGTCGACGCCCATGGCCGTCAGCATCTTGTAGTAGCCACGCGCCGTGATGCGCTTGAAGGCCGTGTCAGTGTCACGTGCCGCACGCACGCCAAAGACGATCTCGGCCCCTTCGCGGTACCGATCAAGCATCTGCTCTACGACCGTGGGGTCGTCTTGGAGATCGGCGTCCATGGAGATCGTGACGTCGGCGTCCGAGTTCAGCAGGCCCGCCAGAAGCGCCGCCTGATGGCCCTGGTTACGCGACAGGCGCAGGCCCGTGACGCCATGCGTCTTGCGCGCTGCCTCGATCATCTTCCAGGTGTTGTCGCGGGAGCCATCATCGACGAGCAGAAGCTCAGCCGGGGCCGCGATGCGACCGGACTTCAGAAGACGGGCGGAAAGTGTCGTCAGCGCTTCAAGGAGAGCCGGAAGCGCCTCTTCCTCGTTGTAGCACGGGATGACGAAGGAAAGCGTTGGAACAGGATTAGTCATTGGAAAACACCATCCATTTAAGCCCGGCAAAGACAGTGACGGAGTAGGTCACGGCCCCTGCGAACTGAGAGATTGGGTAGGAAATATCGGCGGACATCAGGCCCAGCGTGATCGCCAGATTGCCCGCGAAGGCGAAAGCAACGAGGCCGACATAGCGCCCGACATCACCGCTTTGGGCCTGGAAGGTCCATTTCTTGTTGAGGATATAGCTCAGCGTCCAGCCTGCGCCGTAGCCCACGAGGTTCGCCAGAATGACGGAAAAGCCCAGCACATAGACGCAGGTCACGATGAGCCCGTAACCGAGTGCCGTGTTCAAAAGCCCAGTTGCGCCGTAGCGCCAAAGCTCGCCCCAGAGGGAGCGTGAAGCAAAAGTATCGGCCATGGTCCCCACCGTTAGCCATTCATGTTCCTGCTAAATCACCATGAGAATGGGGCAAAAGCGGGGCAGCGGTGGGGAGTTCGAAGGGCGCGTTTACTCGGCCAAAAGGACTGCTGAGAGCGGTGCGAGGTTCACGCGGCTCGCGCGGTCCTGCTGGTGCCAGATCAGCAGTGCGGAGATCGTTTCGGCCTTGAGCCGGCCAAGAAGGATCACCTGACCTTCTTGCTGGGCACGGAACGCCGCCTGATCGAGGAAACGGCGGATGACGGAGTTGTTTTGCCCGTCAGAGTCCAGATCGCGATAGATCGTGCCAGATGGCACCCCTTCACGAGAAGCGATCTGCGAAGCCGCGTCGAGCCCTTGCGCAACCGTCACCATGCCATGGCCGGAAGCGGCCAGAATTTCAACGACTTGCCCTGCCACGTTGCGGTTCCCTCGGAAGCCGCTCAGCGTGCCGTCAAGAACAGCCACAGCCTCCGGCACAGCGCTCAGAGAGCTTTCCATGATGACCTCGACATCGCTTGGCTGAGAGGCCTCGGGGATGTCGGCGATTACCACAATCTCGTGGCCCGCATTCCGGTAACGGTCCCGCGCGGCTTGGCTGGCGGTAGCGGGAAGCGCGAATGTGAGCGGGCCGTCAAAGCTGCCTAGGGCACCCAGTAGGGCTGCATCACCAGCCTCATCGATCAAGATGAACGACACCAGCGGACGGTCATCAGGGCCAGCCCAATCGTCCGTCATGGCGTTGCGAATGATCGCGCGCGGGTCTTGAGGCGCCACGTCCGTGGCTGTTTCACCTTCCTGAGCGGCCTGCTCGCTGTCCGTCAGGCGATTAACGGTGACGCCGTCCGCGCGATTGCCAAAACCCCCTGCGGTAGCTTGGGGCCGCTGAGTGGGCGCAATCCCCGTCGCTTCAGGTTCTTCCTGAATTTCGGGCTCGGCCTCGGCGACCTCCTCGACAGGTGCTTCTTCTTCCTCAGGCGCGGCTGGCGCCTCGACAACCTCGGTGGACTCTTCTTCGGGAGCGGCTTCCTGTTCCACTACCGGTTCGGCCGGTTGTTCACTCTGCTCCGCTTCGGTCGAAGTGACTTCGACGGCTTCGCTTGCCTCCGGTTCCGCAGGTGCGGGCTCTGGTTCGGGCTCCGCGATCTCAATCGGCGCGGCAGGTTCGGAACTCGTTTCAGGCGCGGGCTCTGCCGTTGGCGTGCTGATTGCCGTGTTCGTATCTCCCCCGGGCGCTGTCTCTGTGCGCAGCACAACACCGCTGTCGGATGCGCCGGAAGGGGGCGTCGCCAGGCCTTCTGCCCCACCGGTCTGAGGGACCGACGCAGAAGAGGTGACTTCACCACTCAGCGACGGCGCAACCGGCGCCTCAGGTGCGGTGACCAAAGGGGCGGAGCTCTGCGACGCTGCGGGTGGCTGGATCGCGGGAGGCGCGATGGGAACATCGACGCCGGCCTGATCGAAACCAGAGCCCGCCGGCACCTCGAGCTGGCTCGCTTGCGGCGCGCTGCGCCCCGGCACTTCGCCCAAGAGCGACGCCACCGCCAACACGACGCCCCCGAGGAGAAATCCCCACAAAGCTCCAAAAAGTATGCCCCGACCCATGATGTGCCCGTCTCGTCTAAACGCCTTTGCCCCGCTCGCCCCCCAAGCATGCGTGGCGCCTTGCGAGTGGCATCATGGT
This sequence comes from Pseudomonadota bacterium, assembly GCA_038527425.1. GTDB lineage: Bacteria > Pseudomonadota > Alphaproteobacteria > Rhodobacterales > Rhodobacteraceae > Shimia_B. The sequence continues at coordinate 5,602 of JBCBFV010000077.1, read as the reverse complement.
CTTTCGCCTTGACGCCCCTTGCTGCTCGCCTGCATCTATACCGCGATCCGGGGGTACCCGGATAGCCCAATTCTCCCGTGGATGTGCTGAAGATGCTGCTCCTGATCGATAATTACGACAGTTTCACCTACAACCTCGTGCACTATCTCGGCGAACTCGGTGCCGAGATCGTCGTCAAACGCAACGATGCGCTTGATGTGCAAGAGGCCATGGCCATGAACCCTGCGGGCATTTTGCTCTCGCCCGGGCCGTGTGACCCCGATCAAGCGGGCATCTGTCTGGCCATCACCGAGGCGGCTGCCGAGACGAAGACGCCGCTCATGGGCGTGTGCCTTGGACACCAGACGATCGGCCAGGCCTTCGGCGGTAAGGTGGAGCGTCACTCAGAGATCGTACACGGCAAGATGGGTGAGATGCATCACCACAACAAAGGCCTCTTCGCTGGGCTTCCGTCCCCGCTGAAGGCCACACGCTATCATTCGCTCGTCGTCAATCGCGAGACCCTGCCGGACACGCTCGAGATCACGGCGGAGCTTGAGGACGGCACGATCATGGGCCTGCAACACAAGGAGCTGCCTATACACGGCGTGCAGTTCCACCCCGAAAGCATCGCGTCCGAGCACGGCCACGCGCTGCTGCAGAATTTCCTCAACGAGATGAAGGTGCCCGCATGAGCGACGCCATAAAGCCGCTGATCTTTGCGGCATCCGAAGGTCCCCTATCCCGCGCGCAAGCTCAGGCTGCCTTTGAAGAGATGTTCAATGGCACGGCCACGCCCGCGCAGATGGGCGGATTGCTGATGGCGCTGCGGGCGCGTGGCGAGAGTGTCGCCGAATACGCCGCTGCCGCCGCCGTGATGCGCGAAAAATGCGTGCCTGTGTCCGCGCCCGACGGCGCGATGGACATTGTGGGCACGGGCGGCGACGGAATGGGCACGCTCAATATCTCCACCGCGACCGCCTTTGTTGTGGCGGGCGCTGGCGTGCCGGTGGCCAAGCACGGCAACCGGAACCTGAGCTCAAAGAGCGGTGCGGCAGATGCGCTTGGCGTCATGGGCATCGACGTCATGGTCGGCGCCGACGTCGTCGAACGCGCGATCAACGAGGTGGGTATAGGCTTCATGATGGCCCCGATGCACCACCCGGCTGTGAAATACGTGATGCCCGTCCGCCAGGAGCTCGGCACCAAGACGATCTTCAACATCCTGGGGCCGCTGACGAACCCTGCGGGCGTGAAGCGTCAGCTGACGGGGGCCTTTGCGCCCGACCTGATCTTCCCCATGGCAGAAACACTGCAAGAGCTCGGGTCCGAGGCCGCATGGCTTGTGCATGGGTCCGATGGCACGGACGAAATCTCGATTTCCGGCCCCACGGCGGTGGCTGTGCTGAAGGACGACAAAATCACCTCCCGCGAGGTTCACCCTGAGGAAGCAGGCCTGCCCGTGCACCGCTTCGCAGAGATCCTGGGCGGCACGCCTGAGGAGAACGGCAAGGCCTTCGCAGCGCTGCTTGGCGGTGAGAAGAGCGCCTACCGCGATGCGGTTCTCTTGAACTCAGCGGCGGCGCTTCTCGTGGCTGATAAGGTGAGCTCCCTCACAGAGGGCGTTGAAATGGCTGCGGAAAGCATCGACAGCGGCAAGGCGAAAGCCAAGGTCGACGGCTTGGCCCAGATGACGAAAGGCGCGGCATGAGCACCCCGACGATCCTAGAGAAGATCAAGGCCTACAAGCTCGAAGAAATCGCAGCCGCCAAGGCTGAGCGGTCGCTGGAAGCCGTTGAGGCCGCCGCGCGCGAGGCTGACCCTGTTCGCCCCTTCGCCAAAGCAGTGATGGAGGCCTCCCGCGAAGCCTACGGCCTCATCGCTGAGATCAAGAAGGCGAGCCCATCGAAAGGCCTCATCCGTGAGGATTTCGATCCCGCGACGCTGGCAAAGGCATACGAAGCAGGCGGCGCGACATGCCTCTCCGTGCTCACCGACACGCCGAGCTTCCAAGGTGCCCCCGACTTCCTGACCCAAGCGCGGGAAGCCTGCGCCCTGCCCGCGCTTCGCAAGGATTTCATGTATGACACCTACCAAGTCGCCGAGGCGCGTGCCTGGGGTGCCGATTGCATTCTGATCATCATGGCCTCTGTTTCCGACGCTCAGGCGCTAGAGCTTGAAGATGCGGCGACGTCCTGGGGCATGGACGCGCTCATCGAAGTGCACAACGAGGAGGAACTGGAGCGCGCCGCGGCGCTGAAATCCCCCCTCCTTGGCGTCAACAACCGCGATCTCAACACCTTCGAGGTCTCGCTCGACACCACAAAGCGCCTCGCGCGGCTGGCCGAGCCTGAACGCCACCTCGTGGCCGAGAGCGGGCTCTTCACGCCTGACGACCTCGGCGACCTCGCGCGCTACGGCGCGCGCACCTTCCTCATTGGGGAAAGCCTCATGCGGCAGGACGATGTGACAGCCGCCACCCGCAAGATCCTCGCCAATCCGGTGACGGCATCGCCGGTATGAGCGGTCTCAGCCACTTTGACAGCGCAGGCCAGGCCCACATGGTGGATGTCTCCGAGAAGGACGTCACCGACCGCATCGCGCGCGCCGAATGCTACGTCTACATGGCGGAAGCCACACTGGGGCACGTGCTGGCGGGCACGGCCAAGAAAGGCGACGTTTTGGGCACGGCCCGCCTCGCCGGGATCATGGCTGCCAAGCAGACCTCTTCACTGATCCCACTTTGTCACCCGCTCCCGATCACCAAAGTGGCCATCGAATTGACCCCGGACGAGGCGAAAAACTGCGTGCGCGTGGAAGCGACGGTGAAGACAACCGGCCAGACGGGCGTGGAGATGGAGGCGCTCACCGCGGCCTCGATCGCGGCACTGACGCTCTATGACATGCTCAAAGCCGTCGACAAGGCCATGCAGGTCGATGGCCTGCGCGTGATCCTGAAAGAAGGCGGCAAATCAGGCCGATACGAGGCAACATGATCAGCGTTGAAGACGCGCTGAACGCTCTTTTCGAGCTGACCTTCCCCCTTTCCCAAGAAGTGGTGCCGCTGCGCCGCGCCGCCGGTCGCGTGATGATGACCTCGCCGCGCGCCGTCCGCGCTCAACCACCCTTCGCGGCCTCCTCCATGGACGGCTACGCGATCCGTGCCGAAGATGCCCTTGAGGGCGCGCAACTGCAGGTCATCGGTGAATCCGCTGCTGGAGGCGCCTTCGATGGCACCGTGTCCAAGGGCCAAGCCGTCCGCATCTTTACCGGCGCGCCGATCCCGGACGGCGCAAACCATGTAGAGATCCAAGAGCACGTGCACCGCGACGGCGACGCGATCACACTGACTGAGGCGAGCCCATCAGGCGCCAATATCCGGACGCGTGGACAAGACTATGACGAGGGGCATACCTTAGCCACCCCGCGCCGTCTCACCCCTGCCGACGTCGCATTGCTGGCGACCATGAACGCACCAGAAGTCTCGGTCACGCGTTCTCCCACCGTGGCGCTTGTTGCTAATGGCGACGAGCTAGTGATGCCGGGCGAGATACCGGGCGACGATCAGATTATCTCCTCCAACGGCTACGGCCTGGCCGCCCTGCTGGAGACCTTTGGCGCAATCCCCCGGATATTGCCCATCGCGCGTGACAACGCGGACAGCTTGAGCTCTGCCCTGCGGTTTGCCCGCGGCGCCGACCTCATCGTGACCATCGGCGGCGCCTCTGTCGGGGATCACGACATCGTCCGCCAGGTTGTGGGCGACGCGGGGCTTGAACAAGCCTTCTACAAAGTCGCCATGCGGCCCGGAAAGCCGCTCATGGCGGGTAAGATCGGCAAGACGCCGGTCATTGGGCTGCCCGGAAACCCGGTCAGCGCCATGGTCTGCGGGGAGATCTTCCTGAAGCCTGTCATCGCGGCCATGCAGGGACTGCCAGCGGCGCCCCGCGCCCGCCAGCGCGCGCCTTTGGCTCATGACCTGCCTCAGAATGGTCCGCGCGCCCACTATATGCGCGCGCGACTTGAAAACGGCGCCCTTACAGTGGCGCAGCGACAGGACAGCGGCTTGCTCGACGTGCTTGCAGGCGCCAACGTTCTAGCAGTGGTTGAACCGCGCCAGGGCCCCTTCAAAGCGGGTGAGCTCGTAGATTTTATTCAACTCGGCCAGAGTTGACACGAAAAGAGAACATCCCTAGAACATATGCAAAACGCCCACTAGGGAGGCCGAGCATATGCTGACCCAAAAGCAAAAAGACCTGTTGATGTTCATCCACAAGCGGCTGCAGCGCGATGGCGTGCCGCCAAGCTTTGATGAGATGAAGGAAGCCCTTGATCTCAGATCGAAATCTGGGATCCACCGTCTGATCACTGCCCTTGAGGAGCGCGGGTTTATCCGCCGCATGGCGCACCGCGCGCGAGCGATCGAGATCGTTCGCCTGCCTGATGGCGTGGCGCCACCCGCCGCGCCCAGTGGATTCAACCCTAAGGTGATTGATGGCGACCGGCCTGATAGCACGCCCTCTAACGCGATGAACGTTGAGGCGATCGGCGCAGTGGAACTCCCCGTGATGGGCAAGATCGCTGCAGGTGTGCCGATCGAGGCGATCTCGCACGCCCATGCCCACGTGGCCGTGCCCGGCAACATGCTCGGCGGCAAAGGTGAGCACTACGCGCTTGAAGTTAAAGGCGACTCCATGATCGACGTCGGCATCAATGACGGCGATATCGTCGTGATCCGCGAGACGTCGAGCGCAGACAATGGCGACATCGTTGTGGCGCTGGTCGAAGGCCAGGAGGCCACGCTGAAGCGTTACCGCCGTCGCGGGTCAACCATCGCGCTCGAGGCCGCGAACCCTGCCTATGAGACGCGCATGTACTCTGAGGATCAGGTAGCCGTGCAGGGCTGTCTCGTCGGGCTCATCCGAACCTACGGATAACGCTCCCTCACCTTTCGATCATTCCAAAGCCTGCGGCCCGTGACCTCACGGGCCGTTAGCTTTTGGAGGGAGGCGTCTTGAAGCGTGAAAGCGATGGCGCCCGTCTCGCGCAGGCTGTTCGGCGTGATCGCCTCGCAGTCGAGCGGTGCTTCAGGTTCGTCATTAAGAACGAGAATGGCCGAACCTGCGCAGCTCGCCTCCCGCGCGCGTTTTCCGGTGAGATGGAGGAACTGATGTTCCCCCAAAACCATCCGTGGGCCATCGCCACGCTGATACGCTGTGCTTTGATCAGCGCCGTCGGCGTCGTTCTCAAGCCAACTTAGAGCAACAAATCCGTCGCCTCTCTCCTTGGAAAGATGCCTCTCGCCCGCTTCCATGAGCCCCACAAGCCCGCCGGTCGGCGAGATGAGCAAGGCAGGACGCTCCGTGACCATCCAAAGCGCGAAAGCGGCGGCGACAGGCGCGAGGCCGATCCACCGCTCCCGCCCCTTCCAAAGCACAATCAAAAGCGCCCCAAGGGTGATGAGCGGTAATGTCTCGGGCCCCGGGGCCGAAACGCGCCCCACGGCGCCGTCGAGAGATGAGACATTGCGCGCGACCGCGAGGATCCAATTGAGCCCCTGCTCCATCAGCCAAAGCGGGATGAAGGAAAGACCCACCGGCGCAAGCACGACCGCCAGCACGGC
>JBCBFV010000076.1:0-9553 GCA_038527425.1 Pseudomonadota bacterium | reverse complement strand
GTTGCGGCTTGTAGCCCACCCCCGGCGTGTTCGGCAGGTGCGAAAACGTGGTGTCGAGCATTGCACGCCTTTCCTTGGCCCGGAGGTGTTCCACCGGCGGCGCTCTGGGCAGGGCCGCCGGTGGGGTCGTCAGAGTGACTTATGCCGGCAGATCGCGCGTCAGCTCTTCGAGGGAGCCTTCGCGTGCCGTGCCGTCTGCCATTGCAGGAAGTTCGATGTCGGCGCAGGTGCCTGCAGGGACGAGCGTCCAAGCGTTGCCCTGGTAGTCCACCGTGGACGTGCCGGCGCAGGTCGTGCCGGGGCCAGCGGCGCAGTCATTTTCGCCTGCGAGCGAAACGCCGTAGCACTTTTCCTGAGCTTGAGCAGCAGCAGGCGTGGAGAGGGAGGCGGCCATGGCGGCGGCAACGGCGCCAGCAATCGCGAGAGTCTTGGTGGTGTTCGACATGGATCAGTCTTCCTGTGTTTGTCTCATGGTGCACTATTGTGTGCTGAGGCCAAGATGGCCCCAAGAGGACCTGACACGCCAATCACACGCCCGTGGGCACACGATGCCGTGATGGCGATCACGGAAATTGCGTGGATTGTTACGTCCTACGGCTGTCCGATACCGAGATTATGCCAAGAAAACGTTTCTATTGAAACATTCCTGACCTCGCGTGTTCAGGCGAGGTCAGGTGCGAGCGCCTCTGCGGCCAGCTCTGTTACAACATCCTCAAGGCTCAGACTGCGGCTTTGCTTCTCGCCGAGGCGACGCAGCGAGACAGTGCGTTCCTCAACTTCGCGCATGCCAACGGCCAAGATGACCGGGACTTTGCCCACCGAGTGCTCGCGCACCTTGTAGTTGATCTTCTCGTTGCGCACGTCGGCCTCGGCGCGGACGCCTGCGGCTTTCAGCGCATCGACCACCTCGTAGACGAAGTCGTCTGCGTCCGAGACGATTGCGGCCACAACCACCTGACGTGGGGCGAGCCAGAAGGGCAGTTTGCCCGCGTGCTCTTCGATAAGGATGCCGATGAAACGCTCGAACGAGCCGAGGCAGGCGCGGTGGAGCATCACAGGGGAGTGCTTTTCACCATCAGAGCCGATGTAGCTCGCGCCCAGACGTTCGGGCATGTTGGTGTCAACTTGCAGCGTGCCACACTGCCAGTTCCGGCCGATTGCGTCGGTCAGCGTGAACTCGAGCTTTGGACCATAGAAGGCGCCTTCGCCGGGCAGCAGTTCGAAATCATAGCCCGCTGCTTTACAGGCGGCGCCGAGGGAGCTCTCGAGGATATCCCAGGTCTCGTCACTGCCGATCCGCTTTTCGGGCCGGGTGGAGAGCTTGATCGTCCAGTCGGTGAACCCCAAGTCAGCATAGACCTTCGCGAGGAAGGCGATGAACTTTTTCGTTTCGCTTTCGATCTGATCCATGCCGCAGAAGATGTGGCCATCGTCCTGCGTGAATCCTCGCACGCGCATGATCCCGTGGAGAGCGCCTGAGGGCTCATAACGGTGGCAAGAGCCGAACTCGGCGATGCGCAAGGGCAGGTCGCGGTAAGACTTCAGTCCCCAATTAAAGACCTGCACATGCCCTGGGCAGTTCATCGGCTTGAGCGCGTTGATCGATTTCGTCTGCGCGTGTTCCTCATCGACTTCCACGAGGAACATGTTCTCTTGGTACTTGTCCCAATGCCCAGACGCTTCCCACATGGAGCGATCGACGATCTCGGGTGTGTTGACCTCCTGATAGCCGTCCTTGGCTTGCATCCGGCGCATGTAGTCAAGGAGCGTGGTGTAAATGGCCCAGCCGTTGGGATGCCAGAACACCTGACCTCTCGCTTCTTCCTGAATGTGGAAGAGGTTCATTTCGCGGCCGAGCTTGCGGTGGTCGCGCTTTTCGGCCTCCTCAAGGAGGGTGAGGTGCTTTTTGAGCTCGTCGCGGTTCAGGAAGCCCACGCCGTAGATACGCTGGAGCTGTTCGCGGTTGCTGTCGCCGCGCCAATAGGCGCCCGCCACGGACATGAGCTTGAAGCCGTCCGCCGGGATCTGGCCGGTGTGCTGCAGGTGCGGGCCGCGGCAGAGGTCTTGCCAATCCCCGTGCCAATACATGCGCAGGGGCTCGTCGCCCGGGATCGCGTCGATGAGTTCGACTTTGAATGGCTCGCCCGCGTCTTTGTAATGCTGGACGGCGCGGTCGCGGTCCCACACTTCGGTGCGGACCGGGTCGCGGAGATTGATGATCTCTTTCATCTTCTTCTCGATGGCGCCGAGGTCATCGGGGGAGAAGGGCTCTTCGCGGTCGAAGTCGTAGTACCAGCCATTTTCGATGACCGGGCCAATGGTGACTTTGACGTCGGGCCAGATCTCTTGCACGGCTCGGGCCATCACGTGGGCCAGATCGTGGCGCACGAGTTCCTCAGCCTGCGGCCGGTCCTTCATGGTGTGGATCGCGATGGAGGCATCCGCCATGATCGGCCACTGCAGATCAAAATGGGCGCCGTCTACGGTCGCGCTGATGGCCTTTTTGCCAAGCGAGTTGGAGATGTCGCTTGCAACTTCGCCCGGCGTGATGCCTGCGTCGTAGCTGCGCTGATTGCCATCGGGAAGGGTAAGGGTGATCTGGGCCATGTCGGCTCCCTCGTCAGTTTGGCGCCCACGGAACGCCCGGTTGCGGGTTATGTGTGCGCCGCATGTGGCCGAGGGTGGGGCCTATGTCAATGATTGTCCTCGCGGAGAGCAACGAATGCCTCCGGCGGAAGTACGGGGCACAGAGAAGGCGGGCCCTAGAGGAAGCGAGAGATCTGTTCGGTTGTCAGGATAAGACCCGCGATGGCGCCGAGTGCCGCTGGCACCCAGAAGTAGGCGCGTGGTGGCTTATCTTCGGGGTTTATTTGAACGGGGTCCGGGCCAAAGATCCAGCCCGATACCCGGCGATCGATGCGGTGAAACAGCATCATGCCGCCCCAGATCATCGCGCAGATGACGGCTGCGATGGCGGCGAAGGCGAGGCCCTGCGTGAAAGCGGATTTCACGATCATGCCCGCGACGAGGCCCACCATGAACCCCACGGGGATCCGCAACAGGTCAGGTAGTTTGCTCATGTCGCTGGCCTCCTTCGACGAGGAGGGTATGGTCGGGCAACATGGCACAATGAGGGCAGGACAGATGACAGAGTTCGAACCGCGCGTGGCAGCGTTCGAGGCGCGGGTGCGGGAGAGTTTTGAAAAGCAGGTGATGGCGGAGAGCCTTGGCCTAACCATGGCCGAGTGTGAGGCCGGGCGCGTTGTGTTGGAGATGCCGTTCAACCCGCGCTTTGTGCAGCAGCATGGGTTTCATCATGCGGGCGTGACGACGACTGGCATGGACAGCGCTTGTGGCTATGCCGCGATGTCCTTGATGGACGCGGACTCCGAGGTTCTGACGGTTGAGTTCAAGTCGTCCTTGCTGGCCCCGGCTGCGGGAGAACGTTTTCGTTTTGAGGGCCGCGTGATCCGGGCCGGGCGCACGTTGCTCTTTACCGAGGGACGCGCCGAAGCAGATGGCAAGCTGATCGCGACGATGTCCGCGACGATGATGGCGGTGCGCGGTCTTACCTAGTGTCTGTGCTAGCGCGCCTTGAGGCCTGCAGGTTTGCCAGGGCGACAAGCATGACCAGGGGGGCGGCGACGCCAAGAGCGGAATATCCGGCCCAGGCAATGGTTATGGCGCCGATCCCTGAGCCCACCGCTGAGCCCACATAAATCGCAGACGCGTTGAGGGCGAGGGCAACGGGCGCCTGCGCGCCACAAAGCTCAACCAAGCGGAGCTGCTGGGCGGCCCCGAAGCTCCACCCCAATGTCGACCAGATGAGCGTCCATACGAAGACGAGCGTCACCGGAAGCGGCAGCACGGAATAGAAGGGCAGCGCGCCAAGCTGAATGATTGTCAGAATGAAGAGTGTGCGGCCTGACCCGATGCGATCCGCAAGCGCGCCGCCCAAGATATTGCCGAGCACCGCTCCGATCCCGAACGTCAGCAATATCAAGGTGATCTCATCGCGCCCAAAGCCCATCGTCTGGCTCAGAAGTGGCGCGACATAGGTGTAGAGCACGAAGATCGCCGCAAGGAAGGTGGCGGTGAAGCAGATGGCGAGCATCATCCGGCCGTCTCGCAGCACGCGCACAAGGTCGGCCGGGCTCGAAGGCTGGAATGCGAGACCCTTTGGGATGCGGAACCAGACAAGCAGGACCACCGGCACCGCTAGCGCGACCACGCAAACCAGCGCCGCCCGCCAGCCGAAGGTGTAGGCCACCCATGATCCCGCAGGGATGCCCAAGGCCTGCGCGAGCGTGATGCCTAAGAATACCGCAGCAAGCGATTTGGCGCGTCGCTCAGGCGGGGCAAGGGCCGCCACGATTGCTGCGGTGACCGGGGTGACAATGCCTGCCCCTGCGGCGGCGAGAATGCGGCTTCCGGCGAGGATGCCGAAGCTTGGGGCAAGTGATCCGATAAGAGATGCCAGCGCAAAGATGCAGAGGCCTGCAGCAAGCACGCGGCGTCGCCCGATTTTACCGGTAAGGGCGACGAGCATGGGCGAAAGCGGCGCGTAGGCCAGCGCATAGACCGTCAACAAGGTGCCAGCCGTGCCGGGCGCAACCTGCAAACCATCTGCCACAGGCTCGATAATACCAATGACGATGAAGGCCCCCATCCCGACGACAAAGTTCGCCGTCGCGAGAATGAGCAAGAGCTGTCGGGTGAGTTGGCCTTCTATCCGGATCAGAATCGCACCCTCGCGCCGATCGTCAAGAATGTGTGCTAAAGTATACGATCGCGCTTTATCTAAGTGCATAATTTACATGAAAAATATTCACGTGGCGGGGGCTGGATTGCGCGCTATGTTTCCGATAGGAAATCAAGCAATAACGACACCTTGGGGAACTGCAGCGACATGGCCGGCTACAACAAAACGTTTGAACTGAGCGTCGAAGACCTAGAGCTCATCGAGACAGCGCTTTACCGCAAGAAGGCGGATCTCTCTCAGAAGCGGCTTGAAGCCGTGAATTCGGAGGACGCGTCTGGAGATCTCGACGGCAAGATCCGCGAGATTGCGGGGCTGCTTGGACGTCTTCACAACCAGAAGATCTTTTATCGGCCCAAAAGCGGAGTTTACGTCGGCGGCTGAAGCGCCGGGTTGCTGCTTGATGCGTGGGGCCCGGCATGCAGAACGCTGTATCTCTTGATCGAATCCGATAGGACTTGGGCGACCGCTTCATCAGAAGGTTTTCGCCGTGTCCGAGATCGCGTTTCTAGAGACCCCAGAGGGGCGCCGCATCGCTTACCACAAAACCGAAGGGCAAGGTCCCGGGATCGTGTTCCTCGGTGGCTTTAAGTCCGACATGGAAGGCACCAAGGCCACATGGTTGGAAGCATGGTGTCAGGCTGAAGGACGCGCCTTCTTGCGCTTTGACTATTCCGGCCACGGCGCGTCGTCTGGCACTTTCGAAGAAGGCGCGATCGGTGACTGGGCCGAAGATGCTTTTGCCGCAATCACTGCACTGACCGAGGGGCCGCAAGTCCTGATCGGTTCCTCCATGGGCGGTTGGATTTCTCTCCTCATGGCAAAACGGATGCCCGAACGTATTGCGGCCTTGGTGACCATCGCCGCCGCGCCTGATTTCACCGAAGACGGCTATTGGGCTGGTTTCACTGGAGAAGAACGCCAGGAACTGATGGAGGTCGGGAAACTCGCCGTGCCCTCCGACTATGGCGATCCCTACATCATTACGCGCCGCCTGATCGAAGAGGGCCGGGAAAACTTCGTCCTTCGGGACCCGCTTCATTTGCCGTTTCCCGTCCGTTTTCTTCAGGGGACGGAGGACGCCACCGTGCCGCTCGAGCGTGCGACCACGCTTCTTGCCCATGCCACAGGCGACGACATGAGGCTGGTTGTGCTCAAAGGCGGCGATCACAGCTTTTCCAGCCCCGACGCGCTACAGCTGATCGAAGACGCGACCCGTAACGCGCTCGCCGCAATCTAGGCGCACTAAACCCCGATGCGCGCTACGCCGCGCAGCGGCGCCCCCCTCTGGTTCAAGGCAGCGCAAGCTGACGCAGAAGGGAGGCGGGAGGGCCCGGCGTTCAAAGTGACGCGATGTTTTCTTTTGCGTACGGCACCGAAACCGCTAGCGTCCCTCAAAACGCGCGGGAGGGAACATGGCGCTTTCAACAGGACAAAAGGTCGGCTGGGGCCTGGCCGACATGGGCATCGTCGTCTTCGTCATCGTCAAACAGCTTTTGGTGCTGGCTTTTCTCACCTCCTATCTCGGGGTGGATGCGGCGCTTGCGGGTGCTATCGCCACGGGCGTGCTTCTCTTCGACATGATTACCGATCCTGCGATCGGATATCTTTCTGACCGCACCAACAGTCGCTTCGGACGCCGCTATCCCTGGATGATCACAGGCGCGGTGGTTCTGGCGCTCGGCACCTATCTCATGTTCGCCGTCCCCGCAGGTCAGAGCCCGTCGTTCAACGCGTTGTGGTTCACCGGATTCTTCATCCTGGCCACCGTGGGCTTCACCATGGTCTCCATCCCCTATGGCGCGACGGCAGGCGAGATGACCCAAGATGCCAAGGAACGTTCGGCCATGGTTGCATGGCGCATGGGGTTTGCCTCCGTGGGCATCCTCATCGGCGGGGCGGTTCTGCCCGCTTTGGCAGGCGGCACTCTTGAAGGCCATGCAACGGCGGCCCTCGTCATCGCCCCGGTAATCATCGGTGCCGTGTGGCTGTCGGTCTTCTACACCCGCAAAGCGCCGCGCATTGCGGTCCCGTCGAGCGTGAGCCCCACACGGATGATGGGCCTTGTTCTGAAAAACCGCGCCTTCGTGACGCTCGCACTGCTCTATGGCGTAATGACCTTTTCGGTGGCGCTGATCACCGCAGGCCTCGCCTTCGCGGTTCTTTATCTCATCGAAGATCAGGGCGGCACGGCACTTTCGGGCCTCGCAGGGGCGCTCGGCGCGCTATCGCTGCTTCTCGGCATGTTCGTCTTTGGCTCGATCCTGTCGCAGATCGTGTGGGTTCTGCTCTCCAATCGTTTGGGCAAGACCTTTGCGCTGTGCGTGGGTCTTGTGGCCTACATCGCACTTCTCATGGCGCTCTATCAGGCGTTGCCGTCGACGAATGTCACGACCGTGGCCATTCTCTTCCTGATCGCGGGTTTCACCAATGGCTCCTACCAGCAGATCCCTTGGGCTATGTATCCCGATCTCATGGACGTCACCCGCAATGAGACAGGCGAGGCCATCGAGGGGGCGTTCTCGGCCATTTGGCTCTTCGGCCAAAAGCTCGCCAATGCTTTGGCGCCGGGGGCCATGGGGCTCATCCTTGCGCTCTGGGGCTGGCGGTCGACGACCGAGGGCCGGGTCGAGCAACCCCCCCAAGCGGTGGACGCGCTTCATTACTCTATGACGCTCGTGCCGGCTGCAATCTTTGCGGTTTCGATCTTGGCGCTCCTCATCATTTACCGTCCCATGGCTAGCCGAGTTATCGCCCGGCCGTGATTTTGCAAACGTATGCAAAAACTGCTTGAGACGAGGTGCCGTTAGGGTATCTTGTGCCGGACTCAGATGATGGAGGACGGCATGGCTGAATATCTCAAGCGCGGTAAATCTGTAGAAGAGCGGGCCGAGGATGACGCCAAAGTGCGCGGCATCGTCGAGGGTATCCTCGGCGATATCGAGGCGCGCGGCGACGCGGCGGTCAAAGAGCTCAGCGCGAAATTCGACAAGTACGAGCCCAAGGCGTTCGCCCTGACACCGTCCGAGATTGAAGCGGCCATGCAAAAGGTCACCACGCGCCAGATGGACGACATCCGTTTCGCGCAGGCCCAGATTCGCCGCTTTGCGGAGGCTCAAAAGGCCTCGATGACGGATGTCGAGGTCGAGACGATGCCTGGCGTGATCCTGGGCCATAAGAACATCCCCGTGAACTCCGTGGGCTGCTATGTGCCCGGCGGCAAGTTCCCGATGGTGGCCTCTGCGCATATGTCTGTGCTGACGGCGAAAGTGGCGGGCGTGAAGCGTGTTGTGGCCTCTGCCCCTCCCGTGAACGGTGCGCCGCATCCAGCCATCGTGGCGGCAATGCATGAGGGCGGGGCGGATGAGATCCTCGTTCTTGGTGGTGTTCAGGCCGTGGGCGCCATGGCGCTTGGCACCGAGAGCATCAAACCCGTCGATATGCTCGTGGGTCCGGGCAACGCCTTTGTGGCCGAAGCCAAACGCCAGCTCTTTGGGCGCGTGGGCATCGACCTCTTTGCAGGCCCCACTGAGACCTGCGTGATCGCGGACGAAACCGTTGATGGTGAAATGTGTGCGACCGACCTCCTCGGGCAGGCGGAGCACGGCTATAACTCGCCTGCCGTGCTCATCACGAACTCCCGCAAACTTGCGGAAGGCACGATGTCCGAGATCGACCGCATCCTGGGCATTCTGCCCACCGCCGAGACGGCGCGGGTGAGCTGGGACGAATATGGTGAGATCATCCTGTGCGACAGCTACGAGGAAATGCTTGAGGTGTCCGAAGATATCGCCTCCGAGCACATTCAGGTCATGACCGATCGTGACGATTGGTTCCTTGAGAACATGACCTCTTATGGCGCGCTCTTCTTGGGCCCGCGCACCAACGTGGCCAATGGCGACAAGGTGATCGGTACGAACCACACGCTGCCGACGAAGAAGGCGGGGCGTTACACGGGCGGGCTCTGGGTCGGTAAATTCATCAAGACGCATTCCTACCAGAAGGTCACAACCGATGAAGCAGCCACGCTCGTGGGCGAATACGGCTCGCGCCTGTGCATGCTCGAAGGCTTTGTGGGCCATGCCGAGCAGTGCAACGTTCGCGTACGCCGCTATGGCGGGCTCAACGTGCCCTATGGCGAGGGCGCGCCTTACCGCGACGTGGCGGAGTGATGTCGAGTATGGCCGGGGGCCAGCCCCCGGACCCCCGAAGTGCAGGGCGCAAAGAAAACGGGGCCGTCGAGGCCGTTGCCGCGGCGCTTTATGATTTCGAGGGGCCGGTAGATGTGCTGGACGGAGCCGTTTGCCGTCTGCCGGAGCCTTTTGGGACGCGGGATGCGGCGGGGCTTTGGGAGGTCTATGCTGCACTTTCTCAAGCCTGGCCGGACTTTGAACGGCGTCGGTATATCTCGATCTCGGGCGTGGACGGGCAGGGCCTAACCTGGGTCGGGGAGGCGGGCTATTATACCGCCACCTTCACGGCGGATTGGCTGGGGATTCCGGCCACGAACCGCACCGTCCACATGCGCTTTCATGAATTCTTCCGGATGGACGGCGACAAGATCGTCGAGACGCAGTTCGGGTGGGACATTCCCGAGGTGATGATGCAGGCCGGTGCGTGGCCCATGGTGCCCTCCTTGGGGCGCGAATGGTGCGTGCCAGGGCCGGCGACGGCGGACGGGCTGTCGCCGGGTGGAGATGGCGCAGCGGCCAAGCAACTCGTGCTCGATATGCTTGGCGCGATGTCCCGGCATCCCTCGGAAGGGGGCCCCGAGGTTATGGAGATGCCGCGCTA
>JBCBFV010000075.1:0-9599 GCA_038527425.1 Pseudomonadota bacterium | reverse complement strand
CAAAGCTCTTTTGATCCAAGAGGTTACGGCGCACGTCGGGGTGCACGATGATCGGGTCTGCGGCCTTCTCGGGCGCTTCTGCACCGGTCACGGCGCGGCCCTGGATGCGGTCCTTCGCGAAGCCCAGTGCGTTCTGATAGGCGATCTCACCCTGGGCGTAGCCTTGCAGGCCCACGCCGAGGCGCGCTTCGTTCATCATGACGAACATGGCGCGCATGCCCTTGTGCTCTTCCCCGATCAGATAGCCGATGCTCTCATCATGGTTGATCACGCAGGTGGAGTTGCCGTGGATGCCCATTTTTTCTTCGAGGCCGCCGCAAGACACGGAGTTCCGCTGCCCCAGCGAGCCGTCTTCGTTCACGAGGAACTTCGGCACGATGAAGAGGGAGATGCCTTTAACGCCCTCGGGGCCGCCGGGAATTTTCGCCAGCACGAGGTGGATGATGTTTTCGGACATCTCGTGATCACCGGCAGAGATCCAGATCTTCTGGCCTGAGATCTTGTAGGTGCCATCGCCCTGCGGGACGGCCTTCGTGCGCATGAGGCCCAGATCGGTACCGCAATGCGGCTCCGTCAGGTTCATGGTGCCGGACCATTCGCCGGTGCACATCTTGGGCAGGTAGGTTTGCTTTTGCTCTTCCGTGCCGTGGGCAAGGATCGCGGCCATGTTGCCATGGCTCAGGCCCGGATACATGTTGAAGGCCATGTTCGCGGACACCATCGGCTCCATTGCGGCGGTGTGCATGATGTAGGGGAGGCCCTGGCCGCCGTATTCTTCAGGCATGTCCATCGCCATCCAGCCGCCTTCGGCCATCTGGTCATAGGCTTCCTTGAAGCCAGCAGGCACGCGGACCACGCCGTTTTCGAGGTGGCAGCCTTCTTTGTCGCCTGTGCTGTTCAGCGGGTGCAGAACTTCCATGGCCAGTTTGCCAGCTTCAGTCAGAACGGCATCGGTGAACTCGCGGTCGAGGTCATCGTAGCCCGGCACGTCCTGTTCAGAGATCTTGAGCAGATCGTGCAAGATGAACTGCTGGTCTTTCGTCGGTGCGGTAAAGGTCGGCATCTAAGTCTCCCAGTCTTTCGGTGTTATTGAGCTGCATCCACCTGGTCCATGTCCGCAAGGATGCGGTCGGCCCAGGACAGTTGCTCGCGAAGTTCTTCGATTGCGCTCGTCAGCTCGTCGCGTTGTGCGATCATGCCGTTGAGGTGTTTTTCAGCGATCTCGCGGGTCTTGCGGATCTGTGTGGCTTGGCTGTCGCCCAAATCGTAGAGCGCGAGCAGCTGCCGGATTTCTTCGAGGCTGAACCCGAAACGCTTGCCGCGCAGGATCAGCTTCAGACGCGCACGGTCGCGCTTGGTGAAAAGGCGCTTGGTGCCCTGCCGAATTGGCTGAAGCAGCTCTTTCGCCTCGTAAAAGCGAAGCGTGCGCGGCGTTACCTCATAGGCGTCGCACATTTCGCGAATGGTCATCGTGTTCTCGTCGGTCATCTTTACATTCCTCACAGCGGCGGCGTCGGGATGACCCCTAGCTGCGGATTCGAAGACCATCTTACAAGCAAAGTTTACGTGCACGTAAATATGACGCGGCGTCAGAAAAATGAGCGGGAAAAGTCTGGCAAAGCAAAACCCATTTTGCGCAACTTTCCTCAAGCCAAACCGCTTTGGGTGCCGCTCAGCCCGGCGCTCTTGCGGGCTGCTGGCCGTCGATGGATGACAAAAATGACGTTTGGTCAGCTGGGCTTAAGCCGCGCCGAGGTCCTTCTGGATGGACGCAGAGAGGCCTTCGAGCTCGCTAATGACCTGCTCAAGTTCCACCTGTTTTTCGCGCAACTCGCGGATCTGACGCTCGGCATATTCGACGAAGGTCGCCAGCTGTTTCTCGGAGCCTTCATGTTCGTAGATCAGCAGCCACTGCCGCAAGTCCTCGAGCGAAAAGCCCCAACGGCGCCCTCGCAAAATGAGCGTCATACGCGCTATCTCAGTAGGCCCGTAAAAGCGCGAGCGTCCTTGCCGCTCGGGGGAGAGCAGTTCGATATATTCATAGTATCTCAACGTGCGCGGAGTGACGTCGAACTTCGCGCACATCTCCTTGAACGATAGTCGTGTTTCGGCCATCGGTCTCCTCCCTGCCTTAGGCTACCGCGCACGCAGCAGAATTCAACTAAGTTAGCGCGAACGCGTGCCGCGTGGGCAGCCTTGTTGCAGGGATGGGCTGGCGCCTAGGCTCCCACTCACATATCGAGAGACCTATGACTGCCGATCCCAAGACACTCGCGCGGATGTTCATCGAGGCAATTCCTCACGCGAAAGCCCTGTCGATGACGATCACCAAGATCGAAGATGGCATCGCTGAAATCACGATGCCCTACGACACCCATCTCGTTGGCGACCCAGACACTGGCGTGATCGCGGGTGGGGCGGTTTCTGCCCTGATGGACACCTGTGGTGGTGCGGCCGTGATGTGTCATCCCTCGGGGCCAAGTGGGACAGCGACCCTCGATCTGCGGATCGATTACATGCGCTCGGCAACGCCGGGACAGTCGATCCGGGCGTTGGCGGAATGCTATCACGTTACGCGCTCGGTCGCTTTCGTGCGTGCCACGGCCTTTGACGAGGGCGACACGCCTGTCGCCAGCGCAACAGGTGCCTTTACGGTAGAGGCGTCGAAGAAATGAAAAAGCCTGAGCCAGTTCAAGTTGTTAAGCAAAGACGCGACGCGCTGTTGGGCGCGCTCGTCGGCGGCATTCCCTACATCCAGTTTCTGGGGATCACTTTTGACCGGCGTGGTGACGAGCTCACCGGACTATTGGCCTATGATGACAAGCTGATTGGGAACCCCATGTTGCCCGCGCTCCATGGTGGTGTGACGGCGGCTTTCTTGGAGGTGACGGCAGTTGTGTCGCTCAGCTGGGCGTCGCTTTGGGCCGATCTTGAGGCGGGCGTGATCGAGACCGATGACCCCGATCACATCGTTCTGCCGCGTTTGCCCAAAACGATCGATTTCACGGTGGATTACCTGCGTTCTGGCCTGCCGCGCGATGCCTACGCGCGCGCGCGGATCACCCGCTCAGGTCGGCGATATGCAAGCGTGCAGGTCGAGGGGTGGCAGGACAACCGAGAGCGTCCTTTCGCTCAGGCAACCTGCCATTTCGTGATGCCGCGCAAAGATCTGTCCGAGAATGGCTGAGATCACGCATCGGCGCGTTCTTGCCATTGCTGTCCCCGTTGTCCTGTCGAATGTCACGGTGCCACTGCTTGGTGTCGTCGATACGGGCGTTGTGGGACAGATGGGCGAGGCCGCACCCATTGGCGCGGTTGGCCTCGGCGCGGTGATCTTATCCACGCTCTACTGGTTTTTCGGTTTCCTGCGGATGGGGACGACAGGCCTTGCTGGTCAGGCGCTTGGGGCAGGTGACCGGGCTGAGGTGGAAGCCGTCTTCGCCCGCGCGCTTATCATCGCCGTCGTGGCCGGCTGCGCGCTGATCCTCCTTCAAGCGCCGCTCATTGCACTTGGGCTTCTCTTGGCACCCTCCACTGCGGAGGTGGAGGGGATGGCGCGGGACTATCTGCAGATCCGCATCTTCTCAGCACCTGCTGCCATTGCGGTTTACGGCATCACAGGCTGGCTGATTGCCCAGGAAAGAACCCGAGCGGTGCTTGCGCTTCAGCTCTGGATGAACGGTCTCAACATCGTTTTGAACCTGTGGTTCGTTCTGGGCCTCGAGATGGGCGTGCCTGGGGTCGCTTGGGCGACGTTCATTGCGGAATGGGCGGGCCTCGCGCTGGGCCTTTGGTTTTGCCGCTCGGTGTTTCGGGGCCGGGTGTGGCGCGACACCACGCGGCTTAGCCAGCCCGAACAACTGGCACGCCTTCTCACAGTCAGCCGCGATATCACGATCCGATCGGTCTTTCTGATGGCCGCCTTTACGAGTTTTCTTTTTCTGGGGGCGCGCTTTGGTGAGGTAACCTTGGCCGTCAATCAGGTGCTGATCCAATTTCTCTACGTGGCGAGCTACGGCCTTGATGGCTTCGCCTTCGCTATCGAGGCGCTCGTGGCACGGACCCTGGGGGGGCGGGATCGAGAGGGCCTTAGGCGTGCCGTGGTCATCTGCGCACAATGGACGTTCGGGACCGCGGCAGTTTTGACATTTGCCTACGCGTTCTTCGGGGGGGCGATCATTGATGTGATGACGACTGCCCCTGACGTTCGAGATGAGGCGCGCCGTTTTCTGCCTTGGCTCGTGGTGATGCCGCTGATCGCTGCGGGGAGTTTCTTGATGGACGGGGTCTTTATCGGCGCCACGCGAACGCGGGACATGGCCGTGATGATGGCGTGGTCCTTTGCGGCATATGTCGCGGCCGTCGGGCTCTTCTGGCCAATGGAGAACGCTGGACTCTGGGCCGCAATCACATGCCTTTTCATCGCTCGCTTCGTCACCCTGCTGCGGCGTTATCCGGCGCTGGAGGGCGCTGTTTGAGCCGTGCTTTATGGGGTGCTACGCGGCGGTGGAGCGGGCAGGACCGCCCTCCGGGGGAAGTACAAAGCGCGAAGAAGGTGAGGACGGCGCTAGGTGAGCCAACGCTCGCGCTCGCAGCCGATCGCGGTCGCGAGCGAGGTATGGCCGTCGCGTGCTAGGATTGCGTCGAGCCCTCGGGTGATTTCGTCAACAAGGCCGATGCCGCCGAAGATGAGCGCCGTGTAGAGTTGCACGGCGCAGGCCCCGGCTTTGATCTTTGCATAGGCGTCTTCGGCGGTCGCCACGCCGCCTACGCCGACCAGGGGCAAGTCGGTGAGTGTGGAAAGGCGCGCGAGGACGCGGGTCGATTTCTCAAAAAGCGGCGCACCTGAAAGGCCGCCCTTCTCGGGGCCATGCTTGGACGCGAGGCCTACGCGGTCGAGGGTCGTGTTGGTGGCGATGATAGCGTCGATCTGGGCCTCTGCGGCGATGCGGGAGATGTCTTCGAGTTCGGCGTCCGTGAGGTCCGGTGCGATTTTCAGGAAGATCGGGCGCGGATCGGTCATCGCAGTGCGGGCCTCGACCACGCCGCCCAAGAGGGCACGCAGCGCGTCGGCGCCTTGCAGCTCGCGCAAGCGTTCGGTGTTCGGTGACGAGATGTTCACCGTCGCAAAATCGACGTGAGGCGCGCAGTGTTTGAAGACTGTGACGTAGTCGGCGGCCCTGTCATCGCTGTCTTTGTTGGCGCCGAGGTTGAGGCCGAGCGGAACTTTTCCTTGGTAACCTGCGAGGCGCTGGGCAATGGTTTCCATGCCCTCGTTGTTAAAGCCAAAGCGGTTGATCGCGGCGCGGTCCTCGCTCAAGCGGAAGAGACGGGGCTTGGGGTTGCCGGGCTGGGGGCGCGGCGTGGCGGCGCCCACTTCGACCCAGCCGAAACCGCAGCCTGCCAGTGCCGTGACGGCCTCAGCGTTCTTATCAAAACCCGCTGCGAGACCGACGGGTGACGCTAAGCCAATGGGGCCAATCGAGGTCGCAAGGCGTGGTGAGGGTTTGTAGCGGGCCTTAGGCACCACGCCGGTTTGCAGCGCGCGGATCGCGAGGCCGTGGGCGCGTTCAGGATCGAGCTTGTGAAAGAGCGCGAGCGAGGCGCGGTCAACGAGCCTCACGAGGCGTCGCCGCCGACAGTGTCGGGGAAGACATGGACGTCCCCCTCGCGGGGAAGAGGCGCTGTCCACAGCACTTCTTGCGCACGCAGCTCCCGATAGAGATGCGGGAAGAGGGCGCCGCCGCGGGACGCTTCCCATTTGAGATCAGCTTCCATGCCTTCAGTGTCCACCGCAGCGAGCACGAGGTCGCCTTCCTGCGCAAAGTGGCGTTTGGCGGTTTCACGGACGGTTTCTGCGGTCGAGAAATGGATGAACCCATCGGCCAGATCTACCGGGGCACCAAGGGTGGTGCCGGCAGCCGAAAGCGCGTCCCACTCAGCGGGGCGGAAAATCTTGTAGATCAGCATAACAAGCGTGCATTGCCTCCACGTCAGGGGCGCCGTCAAGCGCGATCTGGAACCAAACCTTTGCAATTCCGGATGACTTGGGCATCCTACCCGCATCAGACCACCTGGGAGTTTCGCACAATGCGCCTTTTTACATGCTGCTCGGCCTTTGCCCTTATGGGTTCTATGGCCGCCGCCGACTACACGCTGCACATTATTCACATCAACGACCTGCACAGCCGCATCCAGCCGATCAACCGGTTCGATTCGACCTGTAATGCCGAAGACGATGCCGCGGGCGAGTGCTTTGGCGGTGTGGCACGCGTCAAAACCATGATCGACGGGCTGCGCGCCGAACTCGACGGCCAGAACGTGATCGTCGTGGACGCAGGCGACCAGTTTCAGGGCTCCCCGTTCTTCACCACCTACGCGGGTGAAGCCGCCGCTGAGTTCATGAACGAGATCGGGTTTGACGCCATGGCGGCGGGCAACCACGAGTTCAACAACGGCCCGGCTGGGCTCGCGTCCTTCATCGACCAGGTCGATTTCCCGGTGATCTCCGGCAACCTCGATCTTTCCGGCAACAACGACCTCAACGGCAAGCTCTTGAACTCCGTCGTGCTCGAAGTGGGCGGCGAGAAGATTGGTCTGGTGTCGGCGCTGACGACGGACACGGCTGAGATCTCCTCGCCGGGTTCCAGCGTCGTCTTCATGGACGAAATCGAGTCGCTCCAGCAGGACGTGGCCGACATGGAAGCCGCTGGCGTCGATAAGATCATCGCGCTGACGCACGTGGGCCTCGTGAAGGACCTCGAGATCGCGCAGGACGTGGCGGGTGTTGATGCGGTCGTGGGCGGCCACTCCCACACGCTGCTGTCCAACAGCGAAGAGGGCGCGGACGCCTATCCCCTGATCAACGCATCCGGCGTGCCTGTTGTTCAGGCCTATGCGTACTCCAAGTACGTGGGTCATCTGACGCTGACCTTCGATGATGACGGCAACGTCACGGCCTCCGCCGGTGAATCGAAGCTTCTCGACGCCTCTGTTGCACCTGACGCCGCCGTGGCCGCCCGTGTGGCCGAGCTCGGCGCGCCGATCGAGGCGATGCAGCAGGAAGTCATCGGCTTCTCCGAAAACGCAGTTGAGGGCGATCGTTCCTTCTGTCGCGCGGAAGAGTGCGAGATGGGCAACCTCGTCTCCGCCGCGATCCTTGATCGTGTGAAGGATCAGGGCATCCAGATCGTCTTCCAGAACGGCGGTGGGCTGCGTGCCTCGCTCGACGCGGGCGATGTGACCATGGGCGAAGTGCTGACCGTGCTGCCGTTCCAGAACACGCTGGCTACCTTCCAGCTGAACGGCGCGGGCGTTCTTGAAGCGCTCGAGAACGGTGTCTCCCGCATTGAGGATGGCTCCGGCCGTTTCCCGCAAGTGGGCGGCCTGAAGTACACGTTTGACGCGGCAGCCGAAGTCGGCTCGCGCATCTCTGACGTGATGGTCGAGATGGACGGCGCCTTCGTGCCGCTCGAAGCTGACAAGGTCTATGGCATCGCGTCCAACAACTTTATGCGCGGTGGCGGCGACGGCTACTCCGTCTTCGAAGAAAAGGGCATGAACGCCTATGACTTCGGCCCGGATCTCGCGGACGTCGTGGCAGAATACATCGCAGCAAACGGCACGGGTGCTGCTGCTCTCGATGGGCGCATCACCAAGAAGTAAGCCTTAGGCTTCTCAAAAAGGGGGCGTGCGGATAACACCGCGCGCCCCTTTCTTTTGTCGCGGGAGGCGGGCAAAAGACCTGCATGACTGATCAGCATTACGACGCCTTTCCGTACCCCGCACGCAACCCAGCCGACGAAGCCAAGAGGCTTGTGACAGGATCCCCGTCGCACCCCCTTGAGATCGATACGGTTCTTTTTGGCGGGACCCGGAACTGGACCACGCCTTTCAAGGTCCTCGTGGCGGGTGGTGGCACAGGCGATGCGCTGGTGATGCTCGCGCAAGTGATGACTGACGCGAAGGTGCCTTACGAGATCACTTACCTCGACCCCTCGGTGGCAGCACGCGAAATCGCTGAAGCGCGTATCGCCAAGCGGCGCCTCAAGGGCGTGACGTTCGAAACGGGGAGCCTTCTCGACGCCGCCAAGTACGGCACGTTCGACTACGTTGATTGCTGCGGTGTGCTCCACCACCTGAAGGACCCGGTTGCCGGGCTTAAGGCGCTCGAAAGCGTGCTGAAACCGGGCGGCGGCTTGGGCTTCATGGTCTACGCGCCCTACGGCCGTTCGGGTGTCTACCCGCTACAAGAGGCCTTCAATACGCTCTATGGCGAACTGCCCCCGGAAGAGAAGCTTGAGGCAGCCAAGAAAGTGATGGCGAGCCTGCCTGAGGGACACCCATTCCGCCGCAACGCCCTGCTGGCTGATCATCTTCGCGATCCGTCAGGCTTCTACGACCTTCTCCTACACGCTCAGGACCGGGCCTATCACGTGGATGAATGGCTCGCCGCGCTCGATGAGGCGGGGCTAGAACTTACGCGCTGGGTGGCGCCCGCGCTCTATGACCTCGGCATGATCACCGAGGTGCCCGAGGGGATGGATCCGGTGGCGGCCATGGCGCTTTGCGAGAAGCTGCGCGGCACGCTGGGCAAGCACACCGGGTACGCGCAGCGCAAAGGAGAGGTCACCGCGCCACTGGACACGCCGTCCATGGGGATGATCCCGCATCTCGACGCGCCGCGCCACGAATTGGCGAAGGCGATTGCTGCGGGCAAGCCGCTTAAGATGACCACGCAGGGCGTGACTTTCCGGATGAAACTCCCGGAACAAGCCGCCGCAGTCGTCAGCCGCGTCGACGGCAAGACCCGGTTGACGGAGATCGGTAACGCCTCGGGCCTAGAGCCGCTCATGTTCTCGAGCCTTTGGCTCAAGCTGCACAAGGCGCTCCTGGCCACTGGATCACTGCGGTATTCAAACCTCGGCCGCCGCTGATGTGCGGGCGGTTCGCCATTACGCTGCCCGACGACGCAATGGTGCAGCTTTTTGCGGCGACGCCGTCGAATGATCTGCCGGAGGGGCCGCGCTATAACGTTTGCCCGACGAATTCCGTGCATGTGGTGATCTCTGATGAGGGGCGCCGCCTGAAGCCCATGCGCTGGGGTTTTTTGCCCCATTGGTACAAGACCACCAATGGTGGCCCGCTCTTGATCAACGCGCGTTCCGAGACCATTGCCGAGAAGCCTGCTTTCAAAGCGGCCTGCCGCGAGCGTCGATGCCTCATTCCTGCGACCGGCTTTTACGAATGGACGAAGACGCCGGAGGGGGAGCGCCTTCCCTGGTACATCTACCGCGCCGACGGCGCACCGCTGGTCTTTGCTGGTGTCTGGCAGGATTGGGAACGTGACGGCGAGGCCTATTCCACCTGCGCGATCGTTACCTGCTCTGCCAATGATCCGATGTCGGCGATCCACAAACGCATGCCTGTCGTTCTGGAGAATGAGGCGTGGGGCAAATGGCTGGGCGAAGAGGGGAAGGGTGCCGCGACGCTCATGGTGCCTGCGGCAGATGACCTGCTCAGCTTTCACCGGGTGGACAAGGCCGTGAACTCCAACCGTGCGGCGGGCCCGCAGCTGGTTGAGCCACTCGAAGAAGACG
>JBCBFV010000074.1:0-9655 GCA_038527425.1 Pseudomonadota bacterium | reverse complement strand
GTACGCCGGAAGCCGGTGACGTGCTCAACGTCGTTAAGACCGAAGCTGAAGCGCGCGAGATCGCCGATTACCGCATCCAAGCCGCCAAGGATAAGCGCGCCGCCGCTGGTGCCGCGACAACCCTTGAGCAGCTGATGCAGAAGGCCAAGGAAGACGAGAATGTGGAAGAGCTCCCCATCCTCGTGAAAGCCGACGTGCAGGGTTCTGCCGAAGCCATCGTTCAGGCGATGGAAAAGATCGGCAACGACGAGGTGCGCGTGCGCGTGCTGCACTCCGGTGTGGGTGCCATCACGGAAACGGACATCGGCCTGGCCGAAGCGTCTGGCGCGCCGGTCATGGGCTTTAACGTTCGTGCGAACGCCTCAGCGCGGAACACCGCGAACCAAAAGGGCGTGGAGATCCGCTACTACTCGGTGATCTACGACCTCGTGGACGATGTGCGCGATGCGGCCTCCGGCTTGCTCTCCGCCGAAATCCGCGAAAAGTTCATCGGCTACGCCGAGATCAAGGAGGTCTTCAAGGTCTCTGGCGTCGGCAAGGTCGCGGGCTGTCTGGTCACCGAAGGTGTGGCACGTCGTTCTGCGGGCGTGCGCCTGCTGCGCGACAACGTCGTGATCCACGAAGGCACGCTCAAGACGCTCAAGCGCTTCAAGGACGAGGTTGCCGAAGTGCAGTCCGGCCAGGAATGCGGCATGGCGTTCGAGAACTACGACGATATTCGCCCGGCGGACGTCATCGAGATCTTCGAGCGGGAAGAGGTCGAGCGCACGCTCGACTAAGACCCTGTCTCAGAAAACAAAAAGGCCCGGGAAATCCCCGGGCCTTTTTGGTTGTGAGTCCGTGAGAGAGACTATGAAGCTTTCGACACCGGTGGCCCGGTAAACGTCTGCTGTCCAACGCGCACTTCGATGTGCCCGTTGCCGATATTCCTCACGAAGGTCCCTTGGATCGAAACTGTCGATCCCACCGTGATGGTTCTGATCATGCTACCGCCCCCAGGTGCAAGATGATTTCAAGTCGCATAAATAACGGGCGACAACCATTAACTCCCGATTAACAATAAGTCTGTGTGTTAAGTATTCCAGAAATATTCGTAAAGCGCTTCACAAAATTTCTCGGAGGTGCGGAATGAGCGGAATATCGGCAGCTGGCATCGGATATTCCCGCAAATCAGCCCCTCGAACCCATTTTAGCCGCTGATTTTCGCGTGACGTGGGAATGCCCTCCCACTTGCGGCACACAAAAAGCGGCATGAGCAGATGAAAATCGTCATAGGTGTGACTCGCGAAGGTGAGCGGCGCGAGGCAGCTCTCCCACGTGTTGATTCCCAGCTCTTCCTCCAGCTCGCGGATTAAAGCCACCTCGGGCGTCTCGCCCTTTTCGACTTTGCCGCCGGGAAATTCCCATAGGCCCGCCATGCTCTTGCCCTCGGGGCGCTGGGCCAGAAGCACGCGTCCGTCGACATCCACCAGCGCGACCGCTGAGACGAGCACGATCTTCATGAGCGGTAGTCCGCGTTGATGGTGATGTACTGGTGGGTCAGATCGCAGGTCCAGACCGTGGCGCTGGCCGTGCCAACGCCGAGACTGACGGAGATCTGGATCTCTTCCCGCTTCATATATGCCGCGCCGTCTTCCTCGCGGTAGGAGGCGGCGACCCAACCTTCTTCGGCCACGAGCGTGTCCCCAAATCGGATGGACAGCGCATCACGGTCCGCGGCTGCGCCGGATTTCCCGATGGCCATCACGATGCGGCCCCAGTTCGGGTCTTCGCCTGCGATGGCCGTCTTCACGAGCGGGGAGTTTGCGATTGCGAGGGCGGCCTTCTTGGCATCCGCCTCGCTCGCGGCCTCGGTGCAGGTAATCTCCACGAACTTGGTGGCGCCTTCGCCGTCGCGGACGACTTGGTGCGCGAGGTCACGCATGACTTCTTCGAGCGCGGTGGCGAAACCGGCGTCACCGGTAGCATCCACCCCCGATGCACCCGTGGCGGCCAGCAGCAGTGAGTCCGAGGTGGAGGTGTCGCTGTCCACGGTGATCGCGTTGAACGTGCGATCGGTCAGCGTGCCCAGAAGGTCCTGCAAGGCAGCGCCGCCGTGGCCGGCGTCTGTGAAGATGTAGACCAACATCGTCGCCATATCTGGCGCAATCATGCCCGATCCCTTGGCGATCCCCGCGATGGTAACGGGTGTACCGCCCACCTCAATGGTCTGGAACGCGCCCTTGGCGAAGGTGTCTGTCGTGCGGATCGCCTCGGCAGCGGCCTCGATCCCATCGGCTGAGAGCCCGTCAGACAACCCACCCAAACAGGCCTCGATTTTTCCATGGGGCAGCCGTTCGCCGATCACCCCGGTCGAGGCCGTATAGATGCGCCCCTCCGGCACCGATGTGGCAGCCGAGACTGCGCTGCAGAGCGCCTTCACCGACCCCTCGCCCGCCTTGCCCGTAAACGCATTGGCGTTGCCGGAGTTCACGAGGAACGCCGCAGGCCCGCGGGCCGCGCTCAGCTTGGCCTGACAATCGAGCACCGGCGCCGATCGCGTGGCGGACCGCGTGAAGACACCCGCCACCGTGGCGTCTTCCATCACCGCGAGCATCACGTCCTCGCGGCCTTGGTACTTCACCCCAGCCGCAGCCGTTGCGAAACGGACGCCAGCCACGGCAGGAATGTCCGGAAAAGCGTCCGGCGCGAGGGGGGAGACAGGCAGGCTCATTCGCTGTCGAGCGTCAGCTCGTTGATCAGGTTCGGGTCAATGCCTTCTGGGCGCGTGATCTCCGCGCCTTCGAGCAGCCCCGTCAGAGCTTCTTCCAATGCGGCGGACTGCAACTGTCCTTCGAGATCGCCCTGGACCTCCTCAAAGGAGGGCGGCTCGGTCGTGCGTAGATCGTTGAGTGTCACAACATGCCAGCCGAACTGCGTCTGAACCGGGGCGGAGACACCGCCCACTTCGAGCTCCATCACTGCGGCTTCAAAAGACGGCACCATCATGCCCTGCCCAAACCAGCCAAGCTGGCCGCCATTGGGGCCAGAGGGGCCCGTCGAGAACTCCTGCGCGAGAGCCGCAAAATCCGCGCCGCCTTCGAGCTGTTCGATCAGCGACTGCGCCTCTTCCTCGGTCTCCACGAGAATGTGAGAAGCGTTGAACTCGGTCGCGCCCTCAAACTCGCCAAACTGCTCGTCATAGGCCGCGCGCACTGCCTCTTCGGACACTGCTGCATCGCCGAGCGCCTCCAGCGCGATCTGCGCGAGGATCGAGGCGCGCGTGTTTTCGAGGGTCGCCTCAACCCATTCCGGCTCGTTCTCAACTGATTCAGCCAGGACGCGTTGCTGCACCAGCTGATCGACAATGCCTTCAAACAAGACCTCTGCATCGAGAGAGCGATACTGTTCGGGCAGCTGCCGCTGAACGTCGATGACATGGGTCATCGTGATGTCTGTGCCGTTGACGGTCGCCACGACCGTATCGAGGCCCGCATCCTGTGCGGAGAGCGGCAGTGCCGTGGCGGCCAAAAGGGCCGCAGAAATCAGGTGGGGTCTCATATGCTAATCCTCTCTTGCCGCATGTGCCGGGCAGGGGGTCCGTGCCGTTGACACTATTACATGCGGCCCTTACATCGCTCAGTGGTCCCGAGGGGGCTCCGTGCGCCCCGGCTTCCCGCCAATTAATCGGGATCATGCCTGAGGCGCAAGCTGACCTCCCTCACAATACGTTGCCATATACGAGAGGCAGAACATGCTCGGATTGGGTGCTCTTTCAAAGAAGGTCTTCGGGACCGCAGACGACCGGAAGGTCAAAGCGATCCGGCCGCTGGTGCAGAAGATCAACGCTTTGGAGCCGGAGTTCGAGGCGCTGTCTGACGAAGGCCTCAAACAGAAGACCGAAGAGCTGGCCAAACGCGCCATGGGTGGAGAGAGCCTCGACGCGCTGATCCCAGAAGCCTTCGCCAACTGTCGCGAAGGCGCACGGCGCGCGCTGGGCCTGCGTGCCTTTGATGTCCAGCTGATGGGCGGGATCTTCCTGCATCAGGGCAACATCGCCGAAATGAAGACGGGTGAGGGCAAAACCCTCGTGGCCACCTTCCCAGCGTATCTGAACGCGCTGACGGGCAAGGGCGTGCACATCGTCACCGTCAACGACTACCTCGTGCGCCGCGACGCCGAATGGATGGGCAAGGTTTTTGCGCAGCTCGGCCTGACGACGGGCGCCGTCTATCCCGACCAGGACCCGGTCGAGAAGATGGAGGCCTACCGCGCCGACATCACCTACGCCACGAACAACGAGCTCGGCTTCGATTACCTGCGCGACAACATGGAGACGGATGTCAAAAACATGCGTCAGCGCGGGCACAACTTCGCCATCGTGGACGAGGTGGACTCGATCCTCATCGACGAAGCGCGGACGCCGCTCGTGATCTCTGGCCCTGCCGAGGATCGCTCCGAGCTTTACACCACCATCGACCGCATCATTCCCGAGATCGCGGACGAGCACTTCACGCTCGACGAAAAAACCCGCCAGGTCACCTTCACCGACGAAGGCAACGAGTGGCTGGAAGAAAACCTGTCCGCGCGCGGCATCCTGCCCGAAGGCCAGTCGCTCTATGATCCGGAAAGCACGACCATCGTGCACCACGTGAACCAGGGCCTGCGTGCCCATAAGCTCTTCACGCGGGACAAAGACTATATCGTCCGCAACGACGACGTGGTTCTGATCGACGAATTTACGGGCCGTATGATGACGGGCCGCCGCCTGTCCGAGGGCCTGCACCAGGCGATCGAGGCGAAAGAGGGTGTCTCCATCAAGCCTGAGAACGTGACGCTCGCGTCCGTGACCTTCCAGAACTACTTCCGCCTCTATGGCAAGCTCGGTGGGATGACCGGTACGGCGAAGACGGAAGAAGAAGAATTCGGCACGATCTACGGCCTCGGCGTGGTGGAGGTTCCCACGAACCGCCCTGTCGCCCGCGCGGACGAGAACGACCAGGTCTATCGCAGCCAGGCCGAGAAATTCGCGGCCATCACGGCCTCGATCAAGGAAGCCAACGCAAAAGGTCAGCCGGTGCTCGTCGGCACGACCTCCATCGAGAAGTCCGAGGCGCTGTCGGCGATGCTTAAGAGCGAAGGGATCGAGCACAACGTCTTGAACGCCCGCCAGCACGAGCAAGAGGCCCAGATCGTCGCCGACGCCGGCAAGCCCGGCGCCGTGACCATCGCCACCAACATGGCCGGCCGCGGAACGGACATTAAGCTCGGCGGTAACGTCGAATTCAAAGTCATGGAAGCGATCGCCGCGGACCCGGAGGGTGACGTGGACGCGATCCGCGCGCGGATCGAGGAAGAAACGAAGGTCGCCGAAGAGCAGGTGAAGAACGCCGGTGGTCTCTACGTCCTCGCGACTGAGCGCCACGAGAGCCGCCGCATCGACAACCAGCTGCGTGGCCGTTCTGGCCGTCAGGGTGACCCGGGCCGGTCTTCGTTCTTCCTGTCGCTGGATGACGACCTCATGCGCATCTTCGGTTCCGAGCGCCTCGAGAAGGTGCTGAGCGGTCTTGGCATGAAAGAGGGCGAGGCGATCGTGCACCCGTGGGTGAACAAGTCCCTCGAGCGCGCACAGGCGAAAGTCGAAGGTCGCAACTTCGACATCCGCAAGCAGCTCCTCAAGTTCGACGACGTGATGAACGATCAGCGTAAGGTGATCTTCGGCCAGCGTCTGGAGATCATGGAAGCCGAGGACCTGAGCGAGATCACCTCCGACATGCGTCACCAAGTGATCGACGATATGGTGTCGGCCTACATGCCCAAGGGCGCCTATGCCGACCAGTGGGAGACCGAGCAACTCTACGCCGACGTCATCGAAAAGCTGGGCATCGACGTGCCAGTGATCGAATGGGCCGATGAGGATGGCGTCGATGATGATGTCGTGCTCGAGCGCCTTGAGAAGGCGACCGACGAATTCATGGCCAAGAAGGCCGTGGACTTCGGCCCTGAGAACATGCGCGCGATCGAAAAGCAGGTTCTGCTCAACACGATCGACCGCAAGTGGCGTGAGCACCTGCTGACGCTGGAACACCTCCGCTCGGTCGTTGGTTTCCGCGGCTATGCGCAGCGTGACCCGCTCAACGAATATAAGTCCGAGGCCTTCCAGCTGTTCGAGTCACTTCTCGACAGCCTCCGTGAGGATGTGACCCAGCAGCTTTCCCGTGCGCGTCCGATGACCGAGGAAGAGCAGCGCGCCCTGATCGAACAGTTCCAGGCACGCCAGCGTCAGATGCAGGAAGCCGCTGCGGCCGCTGCTGGTAAGCCCGCCGCGACCGCGACGGCAGGTGCCGCCGCCGCTGCTGCATCGGCAGCTGCAGCAGGCACGCCGATTGAAGGTTTTGACGAAGATGATCCGAGCACCTGGGGCAATCCGGGCCGCAACGATCTGTGCCCCTGTGGCTCCGGCAAGAAGTTCAAACACTGCCACGGCGCGTTCTGACGCCCTAATTCCGCCCATTTCCTGCCGCTCTCGCGCCGCGCGGTCGGCACGAAGACTCCCCGTCTTCGCCAATGTCCCGCCCGAGGCCCGCCCGATTCAGTCGCCATTAAGGTTGGTGACTAGAAAGGGGCAAGGTGATGGGTATCAGCACGAATCTACCGGGGGCGAGCGCCGCCCGTAAGGTTGTGATGGCGGGCGGAACGTTCGCAGTCGCCATGGGAATCGGCTTTTTCATGCAGAACGAAAACGCGGAGGCGTCGTTGCAGTCGCCGTCCACGTTGCCAATGCCGCAAGCGGCACCGGCACAAGATGCATTGCCGAGCGAGCTTCCTGAACCGCTGACGTCTGCAGCCGTGGCCGTGCCAACGGCTGAGACAGCGATCGCCACGATCATCGAGGCGTCGACGACGCCCGAAGTCGAGCAGGAAGAAGAGATCATCGCAGAAGAAGAAACCGTCGCGGCCGTGGCGGAGGAACCCGTCTGCGACGTGACGATGTCTGCCGATGTCCGCGATGCCGCTCTTGTTGAGCTCTCCGTTGAAGCGCCATGCGCCGTGTCTGAGGCGTTCACAGTGCACCACGAGGGCATGATGTTCTCGGGCATGACGGATGCTGACGGCAAAGCAACGATCTACGCACCGGCCCTGAACGAGGCCGCACTCTTTATCGCGGCCTTTGATGCGGGCCTTGGCGCTCTGGCCGAAGCCAGCGTCCCCGCACTTGCGGACTTTGACCGCGTTGTTCTCCAGTGGAAAGGCGAAGGCGCCTTTGAGATCCACGCGATGGAATACGGCGCGACCTACGGCGAGGCGGGCCACGTTTGGTACGATGCCCCGCGCGACGCAGCCTCTGCAGCACAAGGCGACGGCGGCTTCCTCCTGGCGCTTGGCGACGGCCGTGTCGAGAACCCGCGTTTCGCGCAGGTTTACACCTTCCCAAGCGGCAATGCGCCTCAACCGGGCAGCATCGAACTCAGCGTCGAAGCCGAAATCACCGCTGCAAACTGCGAATCTCAGGTGGAAGCGCAGACGCTGGAGGCCAACCGCGGCGATTCTGTGCGCATCGTGGACCTCACATTGGCGGTTCCCGCCTGTGAAGCGGTCGGAGATTTTCTGGTGTTGAAAAACCTCCTCGCTGATCTGACACTCCAAGCAGGATAGGGGCGGACCGCCCCAGTGGGGGTGTCCGTGCTCGATGTGATACGCATGCGATGGGCGGCAGTCTTTGCCGCCCTTTGTCTGTGCGGGCCGCTGGCCGCGCAGGACGCGACGCTGCGCTTTGCCGATGGCTCTTTCGAAGTCACGGGCCCGATCCTGGGCTTCGATGGCGACGCGTACCGCATCGAAACGCGCTTTGGCGTGCTGACGATCGCGGCTGGTGCAGTGATCTGCGAAGGCGAGTGCCCCACGCGGGATGATGCGCCGCTCCTGCGCCTCGACGGATCTCCGATCATGACCGAGGTGCTGGTGCCCGCGCTCGTGGATGCTTTCGCACGGTCCCTCGGGCTCGGCTCCCGCCCCGTGGCGGCGGAGGGTGGGGTGGGCCTGCAACTTGTCACGCCCGATGACCAGATGGTTGCCCAGTTCAACATCGTCTCCAGCTCCACCACGACAGGTTTTCAGCGGCTGGCCGCGGGCGGCGCCGACATCGTTTTCGCCGACCGATGGATGAACGCGGAGGAGCGCGCGACACTTCGGGAGCTGGGTCTTGGTGATCTCAGCAACCCGCTGCGCAAACGTCTGATCGCGCGGCAGGCCATGCAGCTCTATGCCGCCGCTGAGGCACCCATCACCTCCGTTTCGCCGAAGGACCTCGTGGACATGACGTCACGCGTGCTCGGTGCGGAAGGCGCGCGGCTTGTCGTTCCTGCCGTCGAGGCGGAGGCCTTTGGGGATAGGCTTCGCGTCCTCCAGCTGCGCGCCGCGCCCGGCGGGATCGGGGCGCAGAGCGTCGAGGTTGCTCAAACACTGGATCAGGCTTTGGAGGCTGCGCAGGCAACGGAGGGCCGCATTCTGATGACGGCTCAGGATGCAGGGGCGGACGGCATGCGCCGCGTGCCTCTGTCTCATGGCTGCGACTCGGGCTCTGCGGACAAGGCCAGCGGTGATGCCTATCCCCTCATGATCCACCTCTGGGCCTATACCGCCGAGCCGCGCTTGCCAGAGCTGGGCCGCGCCTTTCTCGCCTTCGCGGCGGGCCCTGAAGCGCAGCGTGTCATCGACCGCGCGGGCTTTATCGACCAACGTCCGCGACCCATCCCACTCGACGCCCAGGGCGAGCGGATCGCGCGGGCCGTGGCAAAGTTGAGCGAGGAACTCACGCTGCCAGACCTGCAGCGGGCCATCACGCGGCTCCAGGGGTATGACCGCCTTTCCACCGTTTTTCGCTTCGCCGCCGACGGGGTGAGCCTGACGCGCGGCAGTGCGAGCGAGGCGCAGAGCCTTGCGGCCCTCCTGGACTCAGGTCGCTACGACGGGCGTGAACTGCTCTTTCTCGGGATGACGGATAGCTTGGGCAATGCGGCGGAGAACCAAGCTGATGGTGGCGTCCAAGCGCAGACCGTGCTCGACGTGGTGCGCCGCGCGATGGTAACGCGCAGCGACCGCTTGCCCATGACACCCATCGGGTTGGGGGAGCTCTTTCCGCTCGCTTGTGACAAGACCGCCTGGGGCCAATTCGTCAACACGCGGGTGGAGGTCTGGCTGGGCCCTAAGCCCTAAATGTAGCCCTCTGCGCGGAAGCTCAGCTCGGTGCTTTGCCCGATTATGATGTGATCGTGCAGTACGATCCCGAGCGTACGCGCGGCATCCTCGATCTGATGGGTCATGGAGATATCGGCCTCCGACGGGGTCGGATCGCCAGACGGGTGATTATGGACGAGGATCAGAGCCGAGGCATTGATCTCCAACGCGCGTTTTACCACCTCGCGCGGGTAGACGGGCACGTGATCGACAGTGCCTTCGCCCTGTGCCTCATCGGCAATCAGGTTGTTCTTCCTGTCGAGGTAAAGGATGCGAAACTGCTCCGTCGCCCGGTGGGCCATGGCGGTGTGGCAATAATCCACGAGCTGGTCCCAACTGGAAAGCACGGGACGCTGCATGACCTTGGCGCGCGCAAGACGATGCGCTGCGGCCTCCACGATCTTGAGCTCGGTGATGACGGCGTCGCCCACGCCCTTAA
>JBCBFV010000073.1:0-9710 GCA_038527425.1 Pseudomonadota bacterium | reverse complement strand
GATCATGCATTTGCCGTGCAGCTCACGGTCCGCGCGGGAGTGTGCTTGGTTGCCCGGCGACAGAAGGTCGGTGGAGATATCGCCTTCGGCGGCGATGTAGGTGACCACCTCGACCACTTCATCCACTTCGGGAAGCTTCGTGAAGAATTCCGCCTTGGCATAGCTTTCGAGGACGTCTGCGGCCACGGCATTGCCTGCGGCATGCGCCTCGGCGATCCGCTCCATATCCGCGTCGTAGAGGAAGACCTGCGTCTTCAGCACTTCGGCCGCTTGCACGGCAAGACCCGCGTCATCGCCCAGCGCAATGTCGAGCAGCACCTCAACAGAGGGGCCGCCTTTCATGTGGCTCAGGAGCTCAAACGCGAACTCAGGCGTGATCTCAGGCACTTCAGCAGCGCCAATGGCCACTTCTTTGAGGAAGTCTGCCTTCACGCGGCCCGCAGCGGTCGTGCCCGGCAGGGTGTTGTAGATGAAGAAGTTCAGCGCCCCTTCGCGATGCTGGTGGCCCGGCGTCATGATGATGCCCGTCACCTCCGCCGTAAGCGGACCCTCGTCAATCGGCTTGGGGCTCAGCCCCTGCCCTTTACGGGTTTCGATTTCTTCGAGATAGGCGTCATAGAGGCTCATCAGATCGGCACCTTTCGCTTGGATTTTCGCGGAATTGCGTTGCACCCTGGCATTTGTATGCGGCGGTATACCTTTTCAATCCTCCACGCAAGGGCGCGCGCCGTGGCAGGGTGCCGCGCAGGCGCCCAGACGCCGTCAGACAAGCTCGCGACTTGTGCTGATCTCACATCCCGCTACGTTGTTTTCAGAAGATTGAGGGAACAACCAATGAGATCAGTGCCGCGTTGTGTGACGGTAAAGGGACCCACGAGCTGATGCGGACCCAGGTTGTCATCATCGGGGGTGGCCCGTCGGGGCTCCTGTTGGGCCAACATCTGGCACGCGCAGGCATCGACAATGTGATCTTGGAGCGCCGCAGTGAAGCCTATGTGCTCAGCCGCATCCGGGCTGGTGTGCTAGAGCGCGGGTTGACCGATCAGCTCACCGACCTCGGCATCGGCACACGGATGTCTGAGGAAGGCTTTGTCCATGATGGCACGGTGATCTCTTTCGGGGATGAAGAGATCCGAGTCGACTTCACGCAACACACGGGTGTGGCGGTCATGGTCTACGGCCAGACCGAAGTCACAAAAGATCTCTACGAGGCGCGCCACGGTGTGGGTGGCAAAACACTGCATGACGTAAGCGATGTGGCGATCCATGGCGCAGAGACAGACGCGCCCTTTGTGACCTTCTCGCAGGACGGCCAGTCGCACACGATCCATTGTGACTTCATTGCAGGCTGTGACGGATTCCATGGCGTGAGCCGCCAAACCATCCCACAGGACAAACGGCGCGAATACGAGAAGGTCTACCCCTTCGGCTGGCTCGGCGTCTTGTCCGAGACCCCGCCGGTCCACCACGAGCTGATTTACGCAAACTCGGACCAAGGCTTTGCGCTTTGTTCGATGCGCAACGCGCAGCTCAGCCGCTACTACATACAATGCGCATCCGACGACGATCCCGCGCGTTGGAGCGATGACGCCTTCTGGGACGAACTGCGCCGCCGCATCCCTGCGGCCTACGCCGAAGCTCTCGTCACCGGCCCCTCGATCGAAAAGAGCATTGCGCAGCTCAGGTCCTTCGTGTGCGAGCCCATGCAATGGGGCCGCCTCTTCCTCTGCGGAGACGCCGCCCACATCGTGCCCCCCACAGGCGCCAAGGGCCTCAACACCGCAGCCTCAGACGTCTATTACCTGGCCGATGGGCTGATCCGGCACTACGGCGGCGACAGCGAGGGGATCGAGACCTACTCCGCCCGCGCCCTCGCCCGCGTCTGGAAAGCCGAACGCTTCAGCTGGTGGATGACGCGGCTCCTCCACCACTTCCCTGACCAATCCCCCTTCGACACGCGCATGCAGCAGGCTGAGGTGTCCTACTTGGCGTCTTCAGACGTAGCCCAGGCTGTGCTGGCGCAGAACTATGTGGGGCTTCCTTACTGATCTGCGGCAATTCCCTGATGCGGCGGCTCGAATGCGGTGCCACAATAGGCTGAACCCAGATTTCCAGGGCTGAATGCGGACCATGCTGAACCTCACGGTAAAAGATCTCGTTCTTGAGAGCGCCTCGGGGCGGCGGTTGTTGGATATCCCCCTGCTCGAGGTGCCGGCAGGCGGGTCCCTTGCGATCAAGGGCGGGTCTGGGGCTGGGAAGTCTACCTTGCTCTTTGCGCTGGCGGGCCTGTCCAGCATCACCGCAGGATCGGTCCAGTGGGGCGCCGAGACGCTAAGCGCGATGACGGAGGACGAACGCACGGCCTTTCGGGGCGAAAAGGTCGGCCTCGTCTTTCAGGACAACTTCCTCTTTGAGGAACTCTCAGCCCCTGGCAACGCATCACTTGCGGCGCTGTATGCACCGCGCAAGGCGCGTACGGGCATCCGCAAAGCTGCGTCCGTTGCCCTACGTACTCTAGGGCTGAGCGACAGTGGGGCCCGCAACGTCGAAAGCTACTCAGGCGGCGAAAGGCAACGGGTGGCCGTGGCCCGGGCGCTGAGTACAAACCCTGCCATCGTGCTCGCTGATGAGCCGACCGCGAGCCTCGATCGCGCGACCGCGGACGCGCTCATCTCTGATCTCATGGGCGAAGCTAAAGCGCGTGATCAAACGGTGATCGTGGCCTCGCACGACCCTGCACTTTTGGCGGCCACGGATCGCGTGGTGACCCTGGAAGACGGACGTCTTCTCTCCGAGGGCTAGGCCGCGCTGGCTCCAGTGTTCGCCGCTGAGATAGGGCTTGGCGATCTCCCGCCGGAGAGGTCCCCTCGCGCTTTCTTCCCGCTCAAGTTGTGCTAGCCTTGGGGCTCGCCAAACCCGGATAGTGCGGTTTGGCACGCGGTCGGACCGACCGAACCCACACTCAAAGAAAGGGACGAGATGAGGATCATTCTAGGCACAATCGCCGCCGTAGGATTTGCGCAGGCGTTGGCTGCGCAGCAAGCAACCGATGCCATTTCGCCCGAAGTCGCAGCTCTGGGATCGAGCTTCGGTGGACTGTCCGAGGCCGCCACGTCCGCCCTCGCCATGAAAGCAGCTGGCACGCCGACGACTGCAAACGACTGGATGGTGGCGGCCGCGAACCCGCTGGCTGTTGAGGCTGGCGCCCGTGTGCTGGCGGAGGGCGGCACAGCGGCAGACGCCATGGTTGCCGTACAAGCCGTGCTTGGCCTCGTGGAGCCGCAATCGTCGGGCCTCGGCGGCGGCGCATTCCTTGTGTGGTACGACGCCAATTCAGGCGAGGTCACAACGCTCGACGGGCGCGAAACGGCGCCGCTGGCCGTGACACCTACCCTTTTCCAGACCGAAGACGGCGAGCCTATGGGCTTTTGGGATGCCGTGGTTGGCGGACGTTCTGTCGGCACCCCGGGAACGCCACTCTTGATGGAAGAAGCTCACGCCCGCTGGGGCAGCGCGCCCTGGGCAGGTCTTTTCGCTGAAGCGATCGCATTGGCTGACGAGGGTTTCACCGTTTCCCAACGCCTCGCCGGGTCCATCGCGGGCGGCGCGGAGCGTCTGAAGACGTTCAAAGCAACGGCCGACTACTTCTTCCCCGGCGACGAGGCTCTGCAAGCGGGCGACACACTCACGAACGGCGACTATGCTCAGACCCTGAGGCTCATCGCGGCGCATGGTGCAGATGCTTTCTATGAGGGGCCCATAGCCGACGACATCATCGCCACCGTGCGCACCGCCGCCGGCAACCCCGGCGTCTTGAGCGCGACGGACCTTGAGGTCTACGAAGTGATCGAGCGGGCGCCTGTTTGCGTACCTTACCGCGCGCACGAGGTCTGCGGCATGGGCCCGCCCTCTTCCGGCGCTCTCACTGTGGGCCAAATCCTCGGCATGGTCGACCGCTTCGATATGGCCGCCCTCGGCCCCGACAGCGCGGAAGCCTGGCGCATCATTGGGGACGCCTCGCGTTTGGCGTTCGCGGATCGCGGCCGCTACATGGCCGACAGCGACTTTGTCCCGATGCCCACCGAGGGGCTGACGGCACCGGCCTACCTCGACGAACGCGCGGCCCTTCTGAATGGTGAGCAAGCGCTCCCAGAAGTAGCCCCCGGGCGCCCTACTTGGGATCACGCCATGCTCTGGGCCGATGATGTTTCGCTCGAGCTGCCGTCGACATCTCACATCTCGATCGTCGAC
Organism: Pseudomonadota bacterium; assembly: GCA_038527425.1. GTDB lineage: Bacteria > Pseudomonadota > Alphaproteobacteria > Rhodobacterales > Rhodobacteraceae > Shimia_B. The sequence goes on along the minus strand of JBCBFV010000073.1, from coordinate 5,459 downwards.
AGCTACGGCAACGCGCTATCGATGACGACAACCATCGAGAACGGCTTTGGATCACGCCTCATGGTGCGGGGCTTCCTCCTCAATAACGAGCTCACGGACTTCTCCTTCCGCACCCACCGCGACGGCATCCCCATTGCAAACCGGGTCGAACCCGGCAAACGCCCGCGGTCTTCGATGTCGCCGACGATTGTCCTCAAGGATGGGGAACCAAGCCTCGTCATCGGCTCGCCTGGCGGGAGCCGGATCATCGGCTACGTGGCCAAAACCATCATTGCCCATGTCGACTGGGGCATGGACGTGCAACAGGCGGTCTCCCTCCCTCATCTCGTGAACCGGTTCGGTACCTATGACCTCGAAGCGGACACCGCCGCAGTGGCGCTCGAAGGCCCGCTCAGCGACATGGGCTTTGAGGTGAACCAGCGAGGGCTGACTTCGGGCCTCCATGCTATCGCCGTGGGCGACACGCTAACCGGAGGCGCCGATCCCCGGCGCGAAGGCATCGCTTTGGGTCAGTAAAAGGCCCTCCTGACGGACGGCGCGAGGCTCCCTCTAGGCGTCTGAAAAGACGGCATTTTTGGTAGCCCATCGCATACAATTGCACACCCAAACGGGTCTTTTGAGGGTGGTCCCCGAGACCGCCCTCACACGCGCGAAAAAAAGTTTCTCGTCCAAAGGTCTCTAAAGACTGGAGAAATCCGCCGCGCAGCAAAATTCCAAAATTCTTTTCCTTGAAGTAATAAACTTGCGCGCAAGATTGTCGCCTGCCGGTTGAAGGGGCGAATGCAATCTCCCCCGTCGGCACAGTGAAGAACCAACAGGTCGCCTACACAGACGAGGGCGTTGCGCGATGATCAAATCCATTCTTGTGCCCGTACGCGGAGACGGCATGGTTGCGACCGTGCTCGCTCACGCGGCCGAACTGGCCAAGAAGCACGCCGCGCGCGTGAACGTTGTGCATTGCCGCCCGCAGCCGAAAGATTTGATCCCGCAGGGCGTGCCGATGCCCGAGTTCGCGCGCAAGATGATGCAGGACCAAGCGGTCGAGTTGGCGAACCGCACGGAAGATCATCTTCGCGGCATTCTTCACCGGCTCGCCCGCGAGTTTGGCCTGACAGAAACAGACACGGACAGCCTTCAGGCAAACTGCACCTTCTCTGAAGAGGACGGCCGCATGGCCGAGGTCGTCAGACATGCCGGACGCCTGGCCGATCTGATCGTGCTGCCCAAACCCCAGCGCGAACGCAATCTCGGGCAAAGCTCACTGAAAGCAGCGCTCTATGGTGCCGGTCGGCCCGTTCTGATTTGCCCGGGCCAACTTCAGCCTGATGCAACCTTCGCGAACCACGTGGCGATCGGCTGGAACGGCTCGCTGCCCGCCGCGCGCGCCGTCGCCTCGTCCCACGACATCGTCTCTGGCGCCGAGAAGGTGAGCATCCTGACGGGCGGCAAGGTAGAGGCCCATGGCCCCACCGCGGATGAACTCGTCGAGTACTACGCGCTGCGCGGCATCGGCGCCGAGATCGTACGCTTTGACGGCAAGGATGCCGCGAAGGCGCTTCTTGAGACATCGCAAAGCATCGGCGCGAGCCTGCTTGTGACCGGCGCCTACAGCCACAGCCACGAGGCAGAGATGCTCTTTGGCGGCAATACCGAGCGCATCGTCGACGACACCGAAATGGCAGTGCTGATGGCCCATTGAACGACCCCGCGCGGGCCTACCGACACCCAAGGCCCCCGCACCTTCGACAGAACTAAACGGGATTTATTTGGAGGAACCCCACATGAAACTGACCAAGCGACTTTTCCTCGGCCTTGCTGCGAGCACGGCCATGGCTGCCCTGCCGATGACGGCGATGGCCGACGATTGGAAACCCAAGCGTCCGATCGATTTCACCATCATGGCAGGCCCAGGCGGCGGCGCAGACCAGATCGCACGTTTCGTGCAGTCCGTGGTTGAAGCCAATGACATGACGAACCGTCCCCTCGTGCCCACGAACCGTGGCGGCGGCTCCGGCGCTGAAGCGCTTCTGCACATGAAGGACGCCCGCGACCCCGATCACACGATCATGGTCACGCTGAACTCCTTCTACACCACGCCGATCCGTCAGGCAGCACTCGGTGTCGATATCGAGACCTTCACCCCGATCACCATGATGGGCGTCGACCCCTTCGTGCTCTGGGTCCACAAAGACAGCGGCATCACCACGTTCGAGCAGTACGTCGAGCAAGTGCGCGCGATGAACGGCGAATTCGTCATGGGCGGCACCGGCTCTGGCCAGGAAGATTCCATCGTCATCGCGTTCATGTCCGGCGCCTACGGTCTCGACATCAAGTACATCCCGTATGATGGCGGTGGCGCCGTGGCCAAGGACCTCGCAGGCAAGCAGATCATGGCGACGGTGAACAACCCGGCAGAGGCCAAGGGCTTCTACGAGGCGGGCGATTTCGTGCCGCTTCTGGCCTTCTCCGACGAGCGTATGCCGGCCTACCCAGACGTGCCGACGATGAAGGAAAAGGGTCACGACTTCTCCTACTACAACCAGCGGGCCATCGTTGGCGCGCCGGGCATGTCGGACGAAGCCGCGGACTACTACCGCCAGGTCTTCAACGCTGTCTATGAGGGCGACGCATGGCAGGAGTACCTGACCTCCGAGAGCCTTTCCCCGCTTCCGATGAACGAAGCTGAGACGCGCGCGTACTGGACCACGCAGGTCGAGAACCACCGCGAGCTGCTGAACGCCCTCGGCGGCGAAAGCTAAGCGACAAGGAAGGAGGGCAAAGATGCGCCAAGGCGAGATATCTCTTGCAGGGCTCTTTGCCCTCTTTTCCCTCTATCTGATGTGGAAAGCCGCCGAGCTTCCCATCGGCTACATCCGGGGCACGGGCCCCGGGGGTGGCTTTTGGCCGTTCTGGCTCTCATTCGTGATGCTTCTGAGCTGCGGAGCCATCGCTTGGAACTGGTGGCGCGGGAACTCACCGGCGTCCACATCAAGCGCGCCGCTGCTCGACGCGTTTGGATGGCGCACCGTCATCCTCGTCGGCGGGGGTGTCGTGGCCTTTGTCGCGCTCATCAACGTCGTCTCCATGTACGGCGCTATCGCGATCTTTCTTGCCTATTACCTGCGTTTCCTTGGACGTCATTCCTGGTGGCTCACGCTCACCATCGCGATCCTTTTGCCAATCGGCCTCTTCTTCTTCTTTGAAGCGGCGATGCTGATCTCGATGCCGCAAGGCATGCCGTTCACCCAGCCCTTCTTCGACGTGATGTACGACATCATCTACTGACGCTGCCCACCCTTTCGAGGTTTCTATGGAAGTTTTGTCGTTTCTGGCCGACGGCGTCCTTTTGGCGCTAGAGCCTATCAACATCATGCTCATTCTGATCGGCGTCACGGTCGGTCTTTTCATCGGCGCGATGCCGGGGCTGGGATCTGTGAACGGTGTGGCGATCCTCTTGCCGATCACCTTTCTCGTGCCACCGGGCTCGGCCATCATCTTCCTTGCCGCGATTTATTATGGCGCCATGTACGGTGGCGCGATCTCGTCGGTGACCTTGGGCATCCCTGGCGCCTCGACAGCGGTGGCCACGACCTTCGATGGCAGGCCGCTGGCCTTGCAAGGCCGGGCGAGCCTCGCGCTCGTCACCGCCGCCATAGCCTCTTTCGTGGGGGGCACGGTCGCCAATGTTTTCTTCACGCTCTTCGCGCCGCTTCTGGCGAACCTCGCGCTTTCCTTCGGCCCGCCGGAGATCTTTGCGCTGATGCTTTTGGCATTTGCGACCTTCGTGGGTCTCGGCGGGGATGACATCCCGAAGACCATTTTCTCCATCTGCTTTGGTCTCGTGCTCGCCACAGTGGGCTTCGACACGATCTCTGGCGAGCCGCGCCTCGTTCTCTTCGAGATCGACGGCTTCCTGCGCGGCATCGGCTTCATCGTCTTGGCCATCGGCGTCTACGGCATCGGGGAGATGCTCTGGACCATCGTGGAAACACGCGGGGAGATCACCACGACGAACCCCAAGATGACCGCCAAGGGCCTCGCCGCCGACACCAAGGAAGCTGTGAGGCGCGGTTGGAAGGGCACGACCATCGGTTCCTTCCTCGGGTTCTTCGTGGGCGTTTTGCCTGCGGCAGGCGCGACGCCGGGCTCGCTCATGTCCTACGGCGTGGCCAAGATGATCTCGAAGCGGCCTGAGGAGTATGGCAGCGGCTCGCCCGACGGCGTGGCCGCACCTGAGGCTGCCAACAACTCCGCCTCCACGGGCGCGATGCTGCCCATGCTGACGCTTGGCATCCCGGGCTCGCCCACCACGGCGATCCTGCTCGGCGGCATGGTGATTTGGGGCCTCACGCCCGGCCCCCGCCTTTTCGTGGACGAAAGCGAGTTCGTCTGGGGCCTCATCGGATCCTTCTACATTTCGAACGTGGCGGCATTGCTGATCAACCTCGCATTCATCCCGCTCTTCGTCTGGATGCTGCGGATGCCGTTTACGATCCTCGCGCCGCTGATCTTCGTGCTCTCGATCATTGGTGGCTTTGCGGCCGCGCGCAGCATGCATGACATCTGGCTCATCGTGATCTTCGGCCTCGGCGCGTTCTTCATGCGGAAGTTCGACTACCCGCTGGCACCCGCCGTTCTGGCCATCGTTCTGGGCCCCATCGCGGAGCCTACACTGCGCCAGTCGCTGCTCCTGTCCTCCGGCGATCCATCGATCTTCTTCACGCGCCCGATTGCAGCGCCCATCACAATCATCGCGATCATTCTGATCCTCCTGCCAGCCCTGAAGTTGCTGCGCCGAAAAAGAGAACTGGTCGAAGGATAGGTTCCGCCTTAGCTACCACCCCAACCGGGCCGGGCCCCAAAACAACTAAAGAGACGAAAGACACGCAATGCGCACACTTGCAGAATTGATCCAGCAGCACCCTGACACCGCCAACGCCATCGGCGCGCCGGGCCGCGAATGGATGACCTATGGCGACCTGAAAGCCCAAGGTGAGAGCGTGAAGAATGCGCTGCGGAGTGCTGGCGTGGGCGCCAAAGACCGCGTGGCGATCGTGTTGCCGAACGGCCCGGAGATGGCCGCCGCCTTCGTGACCGTCGCACAGGCCGCCACGACCGCGCCCCTGAACCCGGCCTACAAGGAGGAGGAGTTCGCCTTCTACCTCGAGGACCTCAAGGCCCGCGCGATCATCGTGGAGGCGGGCTATGACGGCCCTGCCCTCGCCGCCGCCAAGCGCTACGACCTCACCGTGATCGAGCTCACCGCGACGGAGCCTGCAGGCACTTTCACGCTTTCGACCGAGGTAAAGGGTGATGCGGCGGATACGCTGCCCGCCTCGGACGACATCGCGCTGATCCTGCACACCTCGGGCACGACCTCGCGCCCGAAGATCGTCCCGCTCCTGCAATCGAATGTCGCGGCCTCGGCGGAGAATATACGCGCCTCGCTCGCGCTCACG
>JBCBFV010000072.1:0-9712 GCA_038527425.1 Pseudomonadota bacterium | reverse complement strand
CCTCGGTGTGCTAAGCGCATCGATCGAGCTTCCTCTGTTCCTCGTGATCTTTGGTGGCATCGTGGTGGGCGTGATCATCGGCTACGTCTGGGAATGGGTGCGCGAGCACAAGCACCGCTCGGCAATGCGCACCGAGCATCGCGAGAACGTCTCGCTCAAGCGCGAAGTGAAGCGTCTGAAGGGCGAAGCGAACGAGGGCAAGGACGAGGTCCTCGCCATGCTCGAAGACGCGCGCTAATCCCATGTCCGTGAAAATGAAGTTCTGTGGGCTCACCCGGCCCGAGGACATCCGTGCGGCAGCGACCGCCGGCGCGGCCTATATCGGGTTCAACTTCTTCCCCAAGTCTCCCCGCTATGTGACGCCGGCAGAGGCCGCCGCCTTGGCGCCGCTGGCAGGTGACATGGTGAAGGTCGCACTGGTGGTGAACCCGGATGATGCCCTGCTGGACGAGCTGACCTCGACCGTGCCTCTCGACATGATCCAGCTCCATGGTTTTGAGAGCGTGGAACGCGTGGCCGAGGTAAAGGCACGCACGGGCTTGCCGGTGATGAAGGTGCTGGGCGTAGCAGACGCCGAAGACGTGGCCCGCATCGCAGAATACGAGGCTGTGGCTGATCAGATCCTCGTGGATGCCAAACCGCCTAAAGACGCAGTGCTGCCGGGCGGCAATGGTGTCGCCTTCGATTGGCGCCTTCTGGACGGTCGCGCATGGTCAAAGCCTTGGATGCTCGCAGGTGGGCTAACGTCCGCCAACGTGGCCGAGGCCGTGCGCCTCACCGGTGCCGATCAAGTGGACCTCGCGTCGGGCATCGAAAGCGCGCCGGGCGTCAAAGACGCAGGCCTCATGGAAGCCTTCGCCGCCGCGCTGCGCTAAAGCTCGTCGTCCGGAGACGGCAGCGCAAAGGCCTCGATATCCGGCAGAGACGCGCCCGCGATCCCCTGAATGTCGCCGTACATGCCCGTCGTGGCATCCAACATCCGTACGATCTGTTTGTCCCGCGCTGACCAGATGCGCTGCATCGAGGCGCGCTCCTGATCGAGCGACTTGCGCATGGCCTCATAGGTCTCCGCCAAGGCCTCCACCCGCTGCCGAAAGCCGGTGCCAGTGAGGTAGTCGTAAAGAAGCTCCGTCTTCTCCGCCTGCCCCTCCTTGCGCCGCTCCGCCTGGGCGGTGGCGAGAAGGCCTTGGCGCAGCACCCCCGCCAACGCCACCGCAAAGCGCGGGCTCGTCACCCAGACGCCCTCGTGCTCCGCAAAGGTGTCGACCCCCTCAGGGAGCACGACGCTCACCAGCACGGCGATCTCAGCCCCTTCGCGGCGCTGGTCTTCTTTGAGCTTGGCGGGCCAGTCTTTCGACCAGTTCTGGGCGCGCTTGGCCTCCCAGATGATCGCACCCGCGCCCTGCACCTGCTGCAGGCAATCCGCGCCACGCACGCCTTTGCCCACGGGGGTAAGCTGGTCGAGGGGGAAAGCCTGCCCCAACCGTTCCTCAAGCGCCACTTCTAGCGCCTCGCCTTGCAGCTGCTGAGAGCCTTTGTCGGATTTCTGCTTCAACACCTCGATCTGACGCTTCAGCGTCTCCATCTGCTGGTCTTTCTCGGCCAGACGCAGGTTTGCAGCCTCGTCCTTTTCTGCCTGAGCCTCGGCCATCTGAGTGGTGATCAGAACGCGTAGCTTTTCCTCCTGCGCGCGGCGCTCAAGGGCGAGCTTCTTGGCCACTTCGACCTCAAGCTCCGCCTCGCGATCTTTCAGCGCTTGCTCCTTTTCGAGCGCCGCCTTCTCCGCTGCGCGGGCCTCCGCCACGCGCTTTTCGCTAGCCTCCAGCCGCAGCCTCTGCGCCTCGGCCTCAGCGGCCATGGCTTCGAGCTTTTCCGCCTGTGCGGCCTCTGCGGCGGCTCGCGCCGTGGCCTCGACCTCAGCTTTCTGGCTGGCCAAGGCTTCTGCGTGCTCGCGGCGCATGTCCGCAAGGAGGGGGCCAGCGAGGCTTTCGGTCAGCTCAATTTCATGGCTGCAATTCGGGCAGGTCAGCGTGGGTTCAATGCGATCAACCATCTCAGCAATAGTTCTCCGGCCCGTTCCACTGCGCGTGGGAGTAGCGGTCGCCATGGGCCCAGCCTGGTGGCAGGAGGCGGGCAACCTCCTCCATGGCCGCAGCTGGGATACGCTCCGCGGCGAGGTATTCGCGGAACCGATCGGCCGAGCGCGTGCCCGGGATCGCCACGATATGTTCGCCCTGGTCATAGACCCAGCGCAGGGCCATCGCCGCAGTCGACACGCCAAGCGAGGCAGCCAATTCGCGCAGAGGCTCGGTCGCGGCGATGTTGGCGCTCAGGTTCGGCTCAACAAAGCGCGGGTTCGCCGCCATCCAGGGCTGGCCTTCGGTGTATTTGTCTGCGCTCGGCGGTAGATCCGTCAAAAGCCCCCGCCCTACTGGAGAAAAGGCGACGAGCGTCGTGCCCAGTTCAGCGCAAGCCTGCGAAAGGCCAAGCTCCGGCACGCGGGTCTGCAGCGAGTATTCTGATTGCACGGCCGCCACCTTATGGACCGCTGAGGCCCGCCGCAGGCTAGCGGGAGAGATCTCTGAGTAACCAAAGGCCCCGATTTTGCCCTTCTCGATGAAGCCTGCAAGCGTGCCTGTAACCTCCTCGATCGGAATGCTCTGATCGCGGCGGTGAATGTAGAAGAGGTCGATGTGATCGATCCCGAGGCGCTTCAGACTGCCGTCGAGCTCGCTTTCCAGATACGCCGCTGAGTTATCGAAATTCGCCGCCGCCGCGCCCACACCGCGCGCAATCCCCGCCTTTGTGGCGATGTAGAAACGGTCGCGGCCGCCTCGCTCTGCAAGCCAGGAGCCGATGGCGCTTTCGCTTTTGCCCATGCCGTAGATGTTGGCGGTGTCGATATGAGTGACGCCTGCTTCAACAGCTGCATCCAGCACCGCATGGCTTTCGCCCTCGTTTGTGGCCCCATAGAAATCGGAAAAGGACATGCCACCGATGCCGAGGATGCTGACATCGCGCCCGTCGATCTTGCGCATTTTCATGGAGGTCTCCTTCCCGTCTTGCGGGCGAGGACGCCCTATCTCTTGGCTGCGACCGCAGCGATGGCCGCGGCAACGGCCTCTTCAATCGTTAGATCCGTTGTGTCGAGCGTAAGCGCATCTTCGGCGGCGACAAGGGGGGAGAGCGTCCTTTCCCGGTCGCGCTGATCGCGGGCAGCCACGTCCTCGCGGACTTTGGCCAGATCAGAGGCCTCGCCTCGCGCTACGAGTTCGGCATGTCGTCGCTCTGCACGGGCATCGACCGATGCCGTCACGAAGAGCTTTACGGCGGCGTCCGGTGCAATCACGGTCCCGATGTCGCGCCCATCGATGACCGCGCCCCCTGCCCTTTGCGCGAAGACGCGTTGGAAATCGACAAGGGCCGCCCGCACCTCCGGGAGCACGGCGACGCGGCTCGCCGCCTGAGCGATTTCGGCGGTGCGCAGCTTGTCCGCATCGAGCTCTGCGGGGTCGAGCGCCTCTGCCGCTGCCACGGGATCTTCGCCCATAAGCTCCCGCGCACCCACGGCGCGGTAGAGCAAGCCGCTATCGAGGTGCGGCAGATCGAAATGCGCGGCCACCCGTTTGGCGATGGTGCCTTTGCCGGCGGCCGCGGGTCCGTCAATGGCCACGCAAAAGCTCATTGGAGCACCTGGGTGGTGAGGGTGGCATCGTCAGCTGGGGCCTGGGGAAGGCCATCGGTGATCTCATAATAGGCGCCTTTGTCAGCGCAGAAGATGTGACCCTCGATGTTGAGGCCGGTCGCGTCATCGAGCGTGCCCGCCATGATCGAGAGATGCGCATCAGGCCCATCCCAGAAAAGCTGGGACCCGCAGTTTGGGCAAAAGGCACGACGCGCGCTCTCAGAAGAGGTGTACCACGTGAGGTCACCGGTGATCTCAATGGCGTCCCGCGCGCAGGAGGTTGCAGTGACGTAATTGCCGCTGGTGCGGCGGCACTGCTCGCAATGGCAGGCGATCACTGGGCGCAAGTCACCCCGAACGCGGTAGCGTACCGCGCCGCAGAGGCACCCGCCCTCATGCATCGCGTTCGATCTTGGCCCCGAGCTCGGCCATGAGCGGCTCGAAAACCGGGAAGGAGGTCGCGATGGGCTGGCCGTCATCGAGGCTCACTGGCGCGTCGCTGGCCATGCCGAGCACGAGGAAGGACATGGCAATGCGGTGGTCAAGATGGGTGGCGACCCGTGCGCCGCCGGGCGCGGAGCCTTTGCCGATGATCGTCATCGTATCTTCGGTGTCTTCCACTTCCACACCATTCGCGCGCAGCCCGTCTGCCATGGCGGCGATACGGTCGCTTTCTTTCACGCGCAGTTCCTTGACGCCCACGAAATGCGAGCGCCCCTCAGCAAAGGCCGCGACAACCGAGAGAACCGGATATTCGTCGATCATGGAGGCTGCGCGTTCGGCAGGAACCTCGATGCCCTTCATGTTGGGAGAATATTTGGCGCGCAGGTCGGCAACAGGCTCGCCGCCCTCTTCGCGCATGTTCTCATAGGTCAGGTCGGCGCCCATTTCGCGTAGAGTCTCATAGAGACCTGCGCGGGTTGGGTTGAGCCCGATATTGGGGACAAGGACGTCCGAACCCGGCACAATGAGCGCCGCGCAGACGGGGAAAGCCGCGGAAGACGGGTCCCGTGGGACAACAATCTGCTGTGGCTTGAGCTCGGGCTGGCCCGTGAGAGTGATCACCCGGCCTTCGTCGGTCTCCTCGACCTGAATTTCGGCGCCGAACCCAGCCATCATGCGCTCGGTATGGTCGCGCGTGGCCTCTTTCTCGATGACAACGGTCTGGCCCGGTGCGTTGAGGCCCGCGAACAGAACGGCAGATTTCACCTGGGCCGATGGGACCGGCACAACATAGCGAACAGGATCGGGCTGACGTGCGCCCACGACGGTAAGGGGCAACCTGCCACCTTCGCGACCGTAGGAGGCCGCGCCAAACAGGGCGAGTGGGTCGGTGACCCGTCCCATGGGCCGCTTCACGAGCGATCCGTCGCCGGTGAACGTCGCTGTAATGGGCGAGGTTGCCATGGCGCCCATGATGAGCCGCACACCGGTACCCGAATTGCCACAGTCGATGACGCTCTCAGGCTCCGCAAAGCCACCGACACCCACGCCGTGAACAGACCACTCACCACCGCCATGGTTGACCACGTCCGCGCCGAAGGCTGCCATGGCCTTGCCCGTATCGAGGACGTCGTCGCCCTCCAGAAGCCCACTGATGCGCGTCACGCCAACGGCCAACGCACCCAGGATCAGCGAGCGGTGAGAGATCGATTTATCTCCCGGCACGGCAGCCACGCCGGAAAGCGGACCCGCCTTTCGTGCCGTCATCGGAATCGCTGCGCCATGTCCTGACATATCGGTCTCCAATTTTCCCAGTCCCGCTCCTACATCCGCCACCGCTTGGGGGCCAGCCCCCAAACCCCCGAAGTACATTGGCGCAAAGAAAATAACTGAGCTGTTCAACGCCTGCTTGTGGCCAAAAGGGGGAGGTGGCGCAAAGCGTTGGGCTAGAAGTCGAGCACCCCGCCGCGCAGCGGCGCCCCCTCTGGCCGAGCCCGTAAGGGCGAGGGGGAGGCGGGCGGGCCCGGTTTAGGCGTCCCGCGTGAAAGTGAGATAATGGGGCACTCTGCCCTCTCTGAGCGCTTTGGCCTCATAGCGGGTTTGGTGCCAGTCGCCCCAGGGCACGCGCCAGCCCGACGGGGCATCTGCGCGCCACGTAAAGCCAACTGTCGGTACTTCTTCCAGGGTTTGACGCACGTAGTCAGGGATATCTGTTGCAACGCGAAACTCGGCACCCGCTTCGAGGCACCTATGAAGCGGCGCTAGATGCTCAGGCGTCACGAAGCGCCGCCGGTGGTGTCGCGCCTTGGGCCACGGATCCGGATAAAGAAGGAACGCCTTGGACACTGAACCGCGAGGTAACACGTCGAAGAGGTCTCGCGCATCACCGGGATGCACGCGGACGTTCGAAATCCCCTCGCGACGGAGCTTGCCCAGCAGCATCGCCACACCATTCAGAAAGGGCTCACATCCGATGAAGGCCACGTCGGGATTGGCCATTGCCTGCGCCGCCAGATGCTCCCCGCCGCCAAAACCAATCTCGAGCCAAAGCTTGCGGCCTTCCAGCCACGACATGTCGAGCGGTTTGCGATCCGGGTTTTCGTCCCAATCCACGCTCTCAAGCCGCACACGCGGAAGGACCTCGGCGAGATCGCGTTCCTGCGCGGGCTTGAGTGTTTTGCCCTTCGTGCGCCCGTAGAAATTACGCCAGGGCGCTTCTGGGTGCTTTGGTGGCAGCCCCACGGCCTCAGACGGCCTTCTTGAGCGCCTCGGCGAGGTCGGTGCGTTCCCAGGAGAAGCCGCCATCCGCCTCAGCGGCGCGACCAAAGTGGCCATAGGCTGCCGTGCGCTGGTAAATCGGCTTGTTGAGCTCAAGATGCGTACGGATACCGCGCGGGGTCAGGTCCATGCATTTTGCGACCGCTTCTTCGATCTTCTCTGCCGGGATTTCGCCGGTCTCATGCGTGTTCACATAGATCGACAAAGGCTTGGCCACACCGATCGCATAGGAGAGTTGGAGCGTGCAACGCTCCGCCATACCAGCGGCCACGATATTCTTGGCAAGGTAACGCGCCGCGTAGGCCGCCGAACGGTCCACCTTGGTGGGATCTTTGCCGGAGAACGCGCCGCCGCCGTGGGGCGCTGCACCGCCGTAGGTATCTACGATGATCTTGCGGCCCGTCAGGCCCGCGTCGCCATCCGGTCCGCCGATAACGAACTTGCCGGTGGGGTTCACGTGCCATTCCGTTTTGGGCGTGACCCAACCGGACGGCAGAACTTCGAGAATGTAGGGCTCGACGACCGCGCGGACGTCGGCACTGGTCATGGTCTCGTCGAGGTGCTGCGTGGACAGAACCACGGAAGTCACCTCAACGGGCTTGCCGTTCTCGTAGCGCACCGACAGCTGGGACTTCGCGTCCGGCCCGAGTGTGGGCTCAGAGCCATCCTTGCGCACTTCGGCGAGACGCTGAAGGATCGCGTGGGAGAACTGGATCGGCGCTGGCATGAGCGCCTCCGTCTCGGTCGTGGCATAGCCGAACATGATGCCCTGGTCGCCTGCGCCTTCGTCGCCCTGCTCACCGGTCACGCCCTGCGCGATATGCGCGGATTGTTCGTGCAGCAGGTTAAGGACGTTACAGGTGCGCCAGTGGAATTTGTCCTGCTCGTAGCCGATGTCCTTGATGCAATCGCGGGCGATCCCGTCGATGCGGCCCATGAACTCGGGCATCTTGTCTTGGTCCGTGAGACCCACTTCACCGCCGATGACGACCTGGTTGGTGGTCGCAAAGGTTTCTGCCGCGACACGGGCGAGCGGGTCCTCGGCGAGAAACGCGTCAAGAACAGCATCAGAGATGCGGTCGCACACCTTGTCGGGATGCCCCTCGGAGACAGATTCCGAGGTGAAAGTGTAGTCGGTACGGGCCATGAGAAGTGCTCCATTAGATTGCTCTCACCCTCACGCCAGGAAGCCGTTGTGAAGGCATTAACGCCGCTTACGCGTGGCCTGCGAAAGGGTCAATCCAAATCGAGCCGGCGCAGCGCGACATGACCCAAAAGCACGAGTGCTATGAGAACCATAAGCCCTAGGTCCCCGGTGAGCGCATAGAATGTGGGCGGCAAGGGAGCCGGCAGTCGCGCGTCAACATGGCCTGTCTCCCCCAAGCCAAGCGACGACACGATGCGCCCCTTTGCGTCAATGATTGCCGAAATCCCCGTATTCGCCGAACGTGCCACTGGCAGACCGAGCTCGATCGCGCGGGCCTGAGCATGTTGAAGATGTTGGGCAGGTCCGCCGAGCTGTCCGAACCACGCATCATTGGTGACTATCGCGATCATCCTCGGGCGGAAGTCCAGGCGCCTGACGTCATGCGCAAAGATGCTTTCGTAGCAGATCAAGGGCAGCACAGGCCCCACGCCTTCGACGTGAAAGATCACCCCGCCGTCTCCAGCCGCAAAGCCGTAACCATCCCCGGCGGCCAGTCCATAGATACCCATGCGCGAGAAGAGCTCGCCCAGTGGCATGTACTCTCCAAAGGGCACGAGATGCGCCTTGTCATAGCGGCTGGCCATCTGCCCGGCCTCATCTACATGGGCGAGCGCATTGAAGACCTTGCCGTCCCGGTAGCTCTGCGCACCAATGAGGACGGCCGCTCCCTGCCCGCGCCGCGCGGCCTCACCAAAGATGCCGGAGGCGTTTTCGAGCCAGGTGGTCAGTGCGACTTCCGGCCAAATGACGAGTTCGGCCCCCGGAAGGGCGGCTGTCGCCTCGAGCTGGCGATTGAGAAAGATTGGTGCTTGTTCGGGTACCCACTTTAAGTGTTGCTCCGCGTTGGGCTGCACAACGCGCACAATCGGCCCGTCGCCTTTAGGCGCAGGTGCCACCGGCGCCAAGGACAGAATGGCCAACACTGCCCCTCCCACCGCGAGCGTGGCCCAGGTGCGCGCACTAAGCGCGACGATGAGGTAAAGAGCAGCCGTCAGACCGTACGGGCCGAGCCATGCGGCCCCCTGATAAAGCTGAACGTCCACAAAGGCTGTGACGTGCATGCCCCATGGAAAGCCGGTAAAGACGTGCGCCCGCGCAAGCTCGGCCGCGGCCAGTGCGATAGCCATCACAAGCCCACTGCGCCGCCATGCCCCGACCCAGAAAGCGGCGCCCCAGAAGAGGGCGAGCCCGCCCGCCATGAGCGCGATGGCAAAGGGCGCCATCCAACCATGACGCGCGATATCAACAAGGAAAGGCTCCACCAGCCAATGGAGCGTCACGGCAAAATGACCGAGCCCAAAGGCCCATCCCGCCCAAGCCGCCGCGCGCGGGGCGAGCGTCCATGGCTTCAGCCAGAAGAGCGCAAGAAGCGCCACGATCGTCAGAATTGGCAGCCCAACCGGCGGGTGGCCCAGCGCACCCAACGCACCGAGCCCTGCAAACACGCCAAACCGTCCGCGGGCGCTTAGCGCAGCAAGACGATCACTCAGCGGCGTCGGAGAATTGCTCGGGGATACGGACACGCAGCCTCTTTATCCGACGTGGATCGGCATCCACCACCTCGAATTCGGGGCCTGCCGGATGCGGGATAACCTCGCCCCGTGCGGGCACGCGACCAGATAGCATCGCCACAAGGCCGCCCAACGTGTCGATATCTTCTTCGTCGATATCCTCATGCGCCGTCAGGTCGAGCTTGAAGGCTTCCTCAAAATCCTCGAGCGGCGCCTTGGCTTCGGCAAGCACACAGCCAGGTTTCTCGACGACCCAGTATTCGCCCTCTTCGGCGTCGTGCTCGTCCTCGATCTCGCCGATGACTTGCTCGATGAGGTCTTCGATCGTCACGAGACCGTCCACGCCGCCGTATTCGTCGATGACGAGCGCCATGTGGATACGCTCGGTCTGCATCTTGGTCAGCAAGACGCCAATGGGCATCGAAGGCGGCACATAAAGCGCATCGCGGATCAGGTCGCGGTTGCCGTCATAGGCCAGAACGCGCTCGGCCACGAGGTAGCCTACCGGCCCCGCGCCCGCGCCTTTACCGTTTGGGAAGAACTTGATCAGCACTGCCGCGCCTCATCAAGGAGCGCGGCAAGCTGACG
>JBCBFV010000071.1:0-9781 GCA_038527425.1 Pseudomonadota bacterium | reverse complement strand
GGTGCTGCGCCCGGGCGGGGACGCGTTCCAATGGGCCGCGCTTCTGCCGATCTTCTCAGCCGTGCTCTACGCCGCCGCGATGATCCTGACGCGCACCAAATGCCGGGATGAGCATCCCGCGACGCTGGCGCCGGGGCTCAATGCGATGTTCGTGCTGGTGGGCGGGGCAGGGCTGACGGCGGGTGCCGTGCTGGGGCTCGAGGCCGACGGGTTCCTGACGCCAAGCTGGGCCGCCATGTCGCCTGAGGAGTGGCGCAACATCACGATCCTCGCAGCACTCATCCTCGTGGCCTCGGTGGGGACAGCGGTGGCCTATCAAGCCGCGCCTGCCTCGACGGTGGGCACCTTGGATTTCGCCTATGTGGGCTTCGCGCTGATCTGGGGCGCGCTCTTCTTTGGCGAACGCCCCGACACGATGGCGCTTCTCGGTATCGCGCTCATCGTCGTCGCAGGTGTCCTCGCTGTACGGCGCCCGGCGGGGTAGGTCGGCTGCGCAAAAGGGCTCGATCGATGTCCCGCCCTGAGGGACGCGCTTGGCTATGTGGTAAGGTCGCCGCCGTCATCTGGGCCCGACAGCGCCTCGACCTGATCAACCGCGGCGATCAAGCTAAGCAATATTCTGAACTGAAGAATACGGTCATCGAAGACCTGACGAATGATCGTGCCGAACTCACTTTGGGCCATGCTACTGTCTTCTGAGATGAGAGTTCTCTCGACCACGAGAAAAAGCTCTCCAGGCGTCATTTCGCGTTTGTACTTCGTATAGAAAGCTTTGAATTCCTTCTCGACGCTGTTCAGGCATCTGACCGTGCCAGGCAAGGTGCTCTGCTTTGAGGTGAACTCGCTGATCACGTCATCAAGCTTTTGACCAAGTCGCGCGTGATTTCTTGCAGCACCATCGCCTTGGCGTGGGTCGCCGCCATCGTGGCGCCCATTCCCTTGGGCCGCGAAGTGCCTTGCCTGTGACGAGGCAGCTGCTGCGGCTTTCGCCGCTGCAGCGTGTGCGGGTCTTGCACCCTGCGCGGCACGTGCAGCTGTCGCCCCAATTCCTGCCCTGGCGGCGCCGGCCGCCGCTGCGCCCTTTCCGGCGCGCGCCGCAGCGTTGGCGGCAGCGCGTGCTGCATCGTGGCCTCGTCGCATTGAGTCTCTCCCTAGAGCCAAACTGACCTTACGTCACTCTAAGCCGGGCCTACGGCCCTAGCAACTCTGGGTTGTAGAATATTCAGCTTTGATCAGGACTCCGCCACGCCATGCGGCTCAGGGCGCATGTGAGGCCCATGAAAAAACCCCGACGCGTTGCCGCGCCGGGGTTCTTTGAAACGTATGAACGTCAGGCTTAGACAGGCACGTTCTTGGCGATGTCGAAGCCGGCTTTGCCCTCGGGGCCTTTGGAGCCGTCGTTCTTCTGGGACGCGTAGGTCACTTCGTACTGAGCGAAGTTCAGCGTCACCGTCTCCATCACGCGGTCCATGCCGTCGCCGGAGCCGCCCGTCTGGTAGGACGACACGATGAGGTCCTTCATCGAGATCTTGAGGTACTCGAGCGGCGTTGCACCCGCCTTGCGCACGATCAGTTCGCCGTTGGCAATGTGCGTGCCGGTGGCGCAGTGCTTGAGCAGGTCATGGGTCGCCATGTCCACGTACTTCGTCAGCGTCAGGTCTTGGACGTTCACCTTGCCGGCGCCGCCGCCTGGCCCGAGATGCGTCGTGCCGGACTGGGACATGCCCCAGGACCACTGCAGAACGTCAATCTCGCCGGCGAACTTGTCGTCTACCGACTCGCCTTTGAGCTTGTTCAGTTTGAGGAAAATATCGACAGCCATTTTCTGTCTCCTTCATTAAAAAGAGGCTGGGGAGTAACCCGCAATCATCACTTGGGCGGGGGGATCTTTGAGACGAGGCTCATCCCGATATCCATCCCTTCCATCTGGAAGTGAGGTTTCAGGAAGAAGCGCCCCGAATAGTAGCCTGGGTTCAGTTCGTCCTCGACCACGTCCACGCGAGCATCGGCGAGAGGCTTTTGGGCTTTCTCACGCTCGGTCGCGCCTTCGGGGTTCAGAGTGACATACTGGTCAATCCAGGTTTGCAGGTTCTGACGGATCTGATCTTTGTCAGCCGTCGAGCCGATCTGATCGCGGATCATGGCCTTCAGGTAGTGGCTGAAGCGCGAGACCGCGAACATGTACGGCAGACGCGACGACATGTTGTCGGACGCGGTCGCCTGCGGGTCGGTGTACTTCTTGGGCTTGTAGAGCGATTGCCCGCCCAGGAAGACAGCCTTGTCGGTGTTCTGGCGGTGGATGAGGCCCAGAAGGCCCACCTTGGAAAGCTCCCCCTCGCGGCGATCGTCGATCGACACTTCGGTGGGGCACTTGAGGTCCGTCTCGCCAGAGCCGGTGTCAAAGTGGTGCGTCGGCAGCTGAGCTACCTCGCCGCCCGACTGCACGCCGCGGATGCGGACCGTCCAGCCATGTTCCTTGAAGGCACGGTTGATGTTCACAGCCATCGCGTGGGCCGCGTTCATCCACGAATACTTCTCGCCGCCATGGCCATCGGTATCCTCGGTGAAGTTGAACTCTTCGACCGTCATGTCGCTGTCCGGGCCGTACGGCGCCCGCGCCAGAACGCGCGGCAGCGTGAGGCCGAGGAAACGCGCGTTCTCGGATTCGCGGAGCGAGTTCCAGCCCGCGTAGTCGGAGGCCGTGAAGAGCTCTTCCACATCAGGCGGGTTGGAGATGTCGTTCCAGCTGTCGAGACCAAGAAGACGGGGCGCGGCAGAGGACAGGAACGGCGCCAACGCCGCCTCCGAGATCTTCGACATCGACGACAGGAACGACACGTCCGCCGAAGAGTGATCGAAGTAGTAGTCACCAATGATGGCGCCCATCGGGTCACCACCCAGCGTGCCGATCTTGCGCTCGTAGATCTGACGATAGAGCGGCGACCGGTCCCACTTGGCACCCGGGTAGCGCTTCATCATCGAGGCGAGCTCTTTCTTAGAGGCGTTGAGCACCTCCACCTGCAGGCTCGCACCGGTCTCAGAGTTGTTGAGCGTGTAGGCCAAGCCGCGCCAGGAGCTTTCGAGCTGCTGGAATTCGTCGTTATGCAGGATCTCGTTGACCTGCACGGACAGCTGCTCGTCGAGGCCTGCGATCATGCCTTGCAGCGTGTCGATCACGTCCTCGTCGATCAGGCTCTGGTCTGCGACAGCAGCCTGAACCACGGTCGACAGCGCGCTGTCGATGGCCGTCTCGGCCGCTTCGGTCGTCGGATTGATGGTCTGTTTCAGGATCGCGGAAAAATCCTCGAGCTCGCTCAGCTCGCCTTGCGCTTCCCCTGACTGGACCTGTGCTTCATCTGCCACTGGTCTTGTCCCTCTCTGTTCACCGCCCGTCTTCGCGGCCCCTTAGGCAGGGCCGCGGCGAGCGCATTGGATTATTCTTCCGCGTCGCCTTCGGCGGCGGCTTTCTTGGCGTCGGCTTCGGCCTTGGCTTGTGCGGCCAGAACCTTCAGCTTCTCTGGGTCACCCAGCAGCTCTTTAATCTGCGCGGCGGCCTTGGGCTTGGATGTCATGTAAAGCATGAGGTCAGCCAGCTGTTGGCGCGCTTCGAGAAGCTCGTTGAGCGCGGGCACCTGCTTGGCGATCTGCGCGGGCTCGAAATCGTCCATGGAGTTGAACTTCAGGTCGAGGCCCATCTTCTCGCCGTCGCCGCCCTTAAGCTTGTTGTCCACCATCACGGTCAGGCCCGGCTGGACCTTCTCGGACATGAACTTGTCGAGGGTTGCGTTGGTGACTTTTTCGAACTCGCGCTGGTCAACCGGCGCTTTCTCTTTGCCTGGCGTATTGCCCGACAAATCGCTCATGACACCCATCACGAACGGAAGCTCGACTTCCTTGTTGGCGTCGATGGGGTCCGTGTAGGAAATCTGCACGCGGGGCGGTCGGTTGCGGCGAATGTGACCGGAGCCAGTATCAGACATGATCAATTCCTTTGAAATTGCAGGTTGAGTGAACGAAGTGCCACACTCTTTGTCAATGTTTCTGTGCTAATGCGTTGTGCTAATCAGTATTCAATTACAGGAACGATTTCGCGCATCAAAGTCTCGAAATCCTTACCAATGTAGCTTCGCGCACGGGCCAGAAGGATCGGCACAGGTGATGATTTCTCCACCGCGCGGAAGTAGGTCTCTACAGCCATAACTTGTGCGGCTGCCTCTCCCTGGTTGGTCACGCGGTAGAAGGTGGGGCGGTCTGGCTCGGCCTCGGCCATGGCCGCACGGGCGGCCATTTCTGCGGCTTGAGCGGCGGCGCGGGCGGCTTCTTCTTCGGCTTCTTTGCGCTTTTGTTCTTCTTCTGCCATGGCGAGCACTTCGTCGAGGCTGCGCTTCTTGGGCTCGCCATCCTCGTCAAGCTCGGGGCCTGAGTCGCCTGCCTCTTCGTCCGAGGCGGTGACGGCGTCAGCTTCCTCCACGGGCTCCGGCATGGGTTCTGGTTCGGGCTCTGGTTCTGGCATCGGCGCGGGTTCGGGGGCCGCGGCCTCTTCCTCAGGATAATCTTCGACCTGCATGGAATTCACGAGGTTCGTCAGCGACGCGTGCGAAATGACGAATCCCATCTCGCTCACAAACTTCACCTTCGAGCGCGGGGCCGCATCGGGCATCAGCGCGTCAAAGGCCTCGATCAGCGACTTGCCGATCAGAAGGCGCGCCTGCGTCACAAGCAGCACCGCCGCCGAAGACGGCTCGTGCTTGCCGAAATAGGTCTCGACCCCCACCAGCCGGAGCCGCGCGTCATCGTGGTCGAGCACCTCGGTGGCGGGTTTCACAAAGACAGTCTCGCCGCCCGGTCCCGTGGCCGCAGGGGCAGCGCCATCTTCGCCCGCCTCGCCGTCCGCGGCGGCGTCTTCGTCACCGGCGAGGTCCGGATTCCCCTCGGCCAGAAACTCAAGGATGCCATCCAGCTCCGCCGTTAGCGTGCCGAGCTGTGGGGTATGGGGCTTGTCGCTATCCAGGCAGGCCGTCTCGATCCTGCTGATAAGCGCTTTCATTTCAGTGATTTGACCGTGGACGATCTCCACCTCTTCGCCGCCCTTGGCCAGGGCGCTGAGAAGCTGATCTGCGATCAGATCTTCTTCGCTGTCATAGGCGGTGAACTGGCCGCGGGTGACTTTGATCCGGCGCAGCGAGGCGCCCGTGTCACCCAGATCAAGATAGCGCAGCGGCAAGATCATCGCGCCCATGAGCGTCAGATCATTGAGCGCATCGAGCCTGTCGCGCGGCCCATCATCCAGCGAGGGATGCGCGGTATCTACCTGCGCCTCGAGGAGGACGGCCATCGCAGTGAGGCTGTCGACCAACCCACCCGGATCTGCGGCCAGCGCACACCACTGCGCGCGCAGCGTCAGAAGGCGCACATCGCGCGAGCGTTTCAGCAGCCCGTCGATGGCCGCAAGCTCGGCCTTCAGGTTCACCGAATTGGGGTCAAAAATCTCATCCGGCAGACGCTCGCCCGGGCCGGTTTCCATGCCACGGCGCGCGTAGTCTTCGGCCTCCGGCAGGCGGCCCACAGCGTCGAAATAATATTCGGAATACTCAGCGTCATCGTTCTCGAAGAGATCATCGCCACACGGCGCATCCCCGGAGACGGGGTCGGCTATCCATTCGAGAGACATTGCTTAACCTATAGTTTCCTCAATGCGTCACCATAATGGCGGCCAAACGCCTTAATGAAGGCGTCCAGCATGCCGTTATCGCCCTGGGCGGCGCGCGTTTCCCAGCGTTTCGTGAATTCTTCCCAAGCCTTGCGACCGCCGCCGGAGAACATGCCTCCGCCGCTGTCTTCCTCGATCTCGGGCGGGGAGAGGCCCTCGAGCATCTCCGCCAGCGCCGGCTGAACCGAGGCCATGACAGCCGCCTGGTGGCGCCGCACGTCTTCGAGCGCGTTCGCGAAGGCCTCGCCGCCGGTGTTGTAGCCCGCGCGCGGCTCGACAAAGAGCATGTCAAAGGCGCGCTCGGGATCTGTCTCGAATTTCATGGGGTTATTGCCCGAGGCCACGCGCATCGTGCGGTCCTCAGAGGCGACGAAGACCTTCACGGCGGTACGCTCCTGCAACATCCGCATCAGCTCGTTGGTGCCCGTGCGGGCGATCTGACCCATCATCCGGCCAAGCTCGTCGGGGGGAATCTGTACCCGTGTGGGGTCCATCCCTGCGGCCTCCATGAAGGCTGCGAGGAAGATATCGCCCACGCCTTGGCCACCGGGCAGCGGTTGGCTGACCGGGCGCTGCTGGGGCATGGGATCGGAGAAACCTTCGCCCAGCGTATGGGCCTGGGGCACCGGCGGCTGCGTGGGCTGTGAAGGCTGTGGCGGGAACGGCGGGGGCGGGGGCGCGGGCTCCGCCATGGGCGGCGCGGGCGGCGCGGGCGGGTCCGCCATGGGCGGCACCACGGGCGCTGCAGGTTCGGCCGTGGGCGTTGCGGGTGGCACAGGTGGCTGAGGCGGTTGCGGCACCGGCGGCATCGACAGGTTGCTCGGGCCCCCAAGGGTCGAGAAATCGGGCGGCGTCGAGGCGCCCGGCACCGATCCCGGCGCGATGATCTGCGAGGAGGGCGGCGCCTGAACACCGCTCGAGGGCGCGGGCGTCGCGGCCCCACCCAGATCGCCCCAGATGTCATCGAATTCGTCACCGGCGGCCGCAGGGGGCACCGCGCTCGGCGGCAGCGACACAGGCGCAGCCGTCTGAAGGGGCGAGGGTGTGACGGGCGGGGTCGACGGCTGGGCGGAGCCCTCCACCGGCGGGGCAAACATCGGCGCGTTCGGATCAGCCGCTGGCGGCGGCGGGGCAGGGGCGGCTTCCGGCGCGGGCGCCGGCGCGGCGGCAGCGGCTGCAGTGATCACCGCTTTGATGATGTATTGGCCCACCGTGAAGCGGTCGCCATCGCGGATCTCGTGCGGGCCGCCCAGGCGGTAGCGCTCGCCGTGGAGGAAGACCCCGTTCGACGAGACATCGGTGAGCATATAGCCCCCGCGCTCGAAGGTGATGTCGAAGTGATGGCCCGAGATATGGCGCGACGGATCAGGCAGCACCCAATCATTGCCGCGCTTGCGGCCAATCTGCGCGCCTTTGCCCACCAGCGTCAGCGTCACCGGGCCGCCGTTTTCCAACGTGGCGTGGTTTTCGATGCTTAACGTCAGGGTGTCCATGGGCTCTCGACTCTAGAGGGTAACGCGCGGTGAACGTGTATCAGTACACCCTAAACAACCCGGCGGCGAGGTCCAACACGCGCGCCATCGCCACGGATCGCTGGTCGAGCCCCACCTGGCTCAGCGACCGCAGCACCGCCGCGTTCACGGCGCGCGGCGTGCGCCATTCAGGGATTGTCACCGGATCATTGGGCGCGAAGGGGCCGCCAGACCAGCCCACCGCCAGCCCCAGATAAACCGCCGGAGAGCGGCGCGGTGCGAAGAGGGCCACTTGCAGCGTGCGCCAGCGATATTCGGGCACCGGGTTGTCGACCCAGGCCTGCACCCAGCTCAGAAGCTGTTCTTCATCGTGGGGCATGTTTTCGAGCGTCGTGCGCACCACATCTGCGCCCCAGCGGATGGCCAGCTGGGGTTCAGCGGCGAAGGCGGTGTAGGTGATGGCGTCTTCGGGCGTCGTGGAGGCGCGCAGGCGCTCCAGATAGCCGTAGGCGTCTTCCTCTTCCTCGGGGCGGTGCTTGGTGAAGTCACCCACCTCGGGAAGCAGCTTATAGAGGTCAGTCGGCCGCTCGAAGCGCAGCGATGTCTGGGGCGGGATTGTCTGCCCGTCATCCATACCGTCGTCTTCAGAAGCGTCCATAAATCTCTCTCTTTATTATGGAATTAACCCTGCGAAATCCCGTCCGCTGCGTCAATGTGAAAGGTCATTCCCATTCGGGCGGGGGCCAGCTGCCGGCATCGCGCAACTGGACGACAGTGTTGGGGTGAAAGGTCTTTTCCATCAGCCCCAACTCCGCAAGGTGAGGGCGCACCTTCTGGTAGAGGAATTTCCCGTTCTCGGACTCTTCCAGCGTCTGCGAGGTCGCTGCGAGAAACGGCAGGTTGAAGCCGCGCTTGTCGATCAGCCGCACATCCGCGCCCGCCTGGATCAGGAAATCCACCATCTCCCAGCTTTGCGCGGTCGCGGCCTGCAGCACCGGCGTCTCCTGCGCAAAACCGCGTTCATCGATGTTGGCCCCGGCCTTCAGCAAGGCCGTCACGCCATCCTTGTCGCGCGAGGCCACGGTCCAGAAGATGATGGGAAAGCCGTCGGGCCCAAGCTTGTTCGGATCGGCCATGTTGTTATCCCTCGTTGTCATCGCAAAGGTCGCCACGGCGGCGACCAACAAGGCCACCACGCTGGCCCCCACCAAGATGCGTCCGCGTCCCATTCATCTGGTCCTCTCGCCGCTGCGTCATGTATTCTTGCATGGGCCTTCTCGCAAAGCCTCTAACTGCTCCTTTTTGTCGTCGAGATCGTTTTGCATCGCCTCGCCGAGTTCCGGAGTGCCATGGTACCTGAGCTGGCGCTTGGCTTCCGCCTTGCCCTCGGCAATCTTGCGATCAAGGGCAGGCCTGCCGACTTTGCGCTCCAGCCAATTGTATTCCCGCGCGGCCTGTTCATCCAGGATAGCGCGTTCGGCGGGCGCCCATTCGTGCACCCGTTCATAGCCAATGCGGTTGCCCACGGCCTCGGGCATCATGCCGATCCCGGCCGCAGAGCGGCTCAGCGGATCCTGATTGAGGTAGTAGGCCGTGGTGTTGCCGTGGTTGGCGCCCGCTTTCTCGATCGTGTTTTCGTGGAGGCCTGCAGCATTGAAGGTGCGGGTTTCTGCGCCGTTCACCCCGCCCGCAGCCGAGGCAAGACCACCGCCCAGCGAGTGCCCGGTATAGCTCACGCGGCCCGGTGCGGCTGTCTCGATGCGGGTCGCGATACGCGCGGCGCGGTCGTAGTAGGGGGATTCCCAGCCAAGGCCCTGCTTGAAGTTCTGGCCCCAGTCGCCGCCTGTTTGCGTGCCGCGAAAGCCCACCGTGTAAAGATCATCGCCCGCCGCATCCTGATGCACATAGACCTCGGCCTGGAAGTCGCTGTCATCCATCCGCAGCAGCGAGTTGTCCCCGTCCTTGAGACCCAGCGCCTCGAGCTCGGCATCCGTGGCGTTGCGATAGCCCTCGGGCAGGGGGCCGCCGGGGGTGTAGGTGGCCTCGGCCAGCGCGCGGTCGGTGACGGCTTCCTCAAGCTCTTCGATTTCTTCTTCGAGCTTTTCGATCTGTTCTTTGCAGTCGCATTGGGGGCACCCGCCCACTGGGCCGGGGGCGTCATCTGCGAAGGAGGAACCATTGGGACCAGCCATAGCGTCAGACCTTTATCCCGGTGGTGTCTTTTAACGCGGTGCGCAGCGCGCCGAGACGGTCGAGCGTCGTGCCATCGCGGGGCATGCGCGCGATAAGACCGCGCGCCAAAAGCGCCGTCGATGCCAAAACGAGGGCGGCGTCCGGATGATCGGCTACGTTGTATTCCTGCGCGACCTGGGCCGCGCGGCGGGCGATTTCTTTGCCATCGTCCTCCGAGATCACCGCATCCGGATGCAGCAGCCGCAGCGCTTGGGCGGTGCGTGTCTCGGGGTCGGCCTCGTCAAGCTGATGGGGCGACACAGCGGCTTCATCGCGGCCGAAGCGACGCTGTCGAACAGCGACGTGAACTTCTGCATCGTGCCCGAGGTGCGGGTGGACCTGCATGGCGAGGCGGGCTTCCTTGCGG
>JBCBFV010000070.1:0-9786 GCA_038527425.1 Pseudomonadota bacterium | reverse complement strand
GGTGATCGCCGTGCTGAACGCGCAAAAGGCCATCCCGATGGTCGACATCGCCTACCAGGGCTTTGGCGACGGTCTGGCGAGCGACGGTGAGGCTGTGCGCAAAGTGGCCGCTGGCTGCCCTGAGACGATCATCGCGGCGAGCTGCTCCAAGAACTTCGGCATCTACCGCGAGCGGACGGGCATCCTGATGGCCACTGGCGGCGCGGACACGCCGCTGACGCAGGCGACACTCAGCTTCCTGAACCGTCAGAACTACTCCTTCCCGCCAGACCACGGTGCGCGCATCGTCACGGAGATCCTGAATGACGCCGCCCTGCGCGCCGATTGGGAAGCAGAGCTCGAGGAAGTGCGTGAAGGCATGCTCAAGCTGCGCCGCGACCTCGCAGACGCGCTGCAGGAGGAGACAGGCTCCAACCGCTTCGGCTTTGTGGCCGAGCACCGCGGCATGTTCTCCCGCCTCGGCCTGACGCCAGAGCAGGTGGAAGAGCTGCGCGAGAAGCACGCCGTCTACATGGTGGGCGACAGCCGCATCAACATCGCGGGCCTGAACGCCAAGACGGTGCCGGTGCTGGCGAAAGCGATTGCGAGCGTGCTCTAAGCACGCCGTAGCGCAACAAAGAGCGGCATCGCGAAAAGCGCGATGCCGACTACCCCGCCAACGATCTGGAAGGCGGATAGATACAAGCCCCCCAGAGCAGCGATCACGACAAGCTGGATGCAAACCGCCAAGCTCACGAGCGCGGGCGGCGGCGTCTGGGCGTCAGTCGCACGCAAAATGCCAATCAGCACGACGCCCAGTGTCGCAGAAAACGCACCCATAAGCAGCGAAAGGCCTTGAAAGAGGTCCCACGCACGCACGCTATCCCCTTGCAATACAACGGGTCCGACAGCGTCAAACCGCGCCTCCAGATCAGGGCCGGCGAGTTCTGTCAGGTGTACGAAGCTGTGCAGCGCGCCAATCACGATGAATGTGACGGCGCCCACCAAGAAAGTCATTCTGGATAGTCTGATCATCTGAGCACCTCGATTCTATACACTACTGTATAGTTTTTCGCTTTCGAATAACACACATAACTGTATATTTTTGCTCATGGTGAAGTTGACGATCGATGACTGGGTGGCTCTCGGGCTTGAAACCCTCGTTGAGGAAGGCTTTCCAGCGCTCAAGGCGGATCGATTGACCAAGAAGGCTGGCGTCACACGCGGATCCTTCTACGGCTACTTCAAGGATGTCTCCGCCTTCCATGAAGCGTTGCATGCCGCATGGTTCGACAGGTCGCGTCGCGTGACTGAGGCCGCCGCAGCACTTCCGGTTGCTGACCGACTGGGCCATTTCATTTCTGCAAGTGCTGAGGCTGACACGCGCCTCGAACAAGCCATGCGGGCCTGGGCCTATAGCAACGCGAAGGTGCAGCAGCAGGTCACAGAGCTCGATGCGTACCGGCTTCGCATTCTGCGCCAGACACTCGAAGATATGGGCCTGTCGGAAGCTGACGCCGCTCTCAGGGCCAAGATTCTCTATGCATCGGCCATTGGCTCAAAAATGGTACCCGAAGAGTTGATGTCACTCTCGCCCCAGGACTTTGCAACGCTGGCCACACTTTTGGCTCCCCAAACGTAAAAGCCCCGGCGCGATCTCTCGCGCCGGGGCCAATTGTTCAGAGCTAAGGAAAGAGTGCTTAGCCCTTGGAGAACTCAGGGTATGCTTCCATGCCCAGTTCCGTGGTGTCGAGACCGGTGATCTCTGCTTCTTCGTCCACACGGATGCCCATGACAGCCTTGAGGATGAACCAGACGATCAAGCTGGCGACGAAGGTGAACACACCGTAGGCCACGATACCGACCACCTGCGTGGAGATGGACGCGTCACCGTTGGAGAGAACCACAGCGATCGTGCCCCAGATACCTGCGAAGAGGTGCACCGGGATGGCGCCAACCACGTCGTCGATCTTGAGCTTGTCGAGAAGCGGAACCGTGAAGACCACGATCACACCACCGATGGCACCGATGATCAGCGCGAGGCCCAGCGACGGAGCGAGCGGCTCAGCCGTGATGGACACGAGGCCCGCCAGTGCGCCGTTCAGGATCATCGTGAGGTCTGCCTTGCCGTAGACGACCTGCGTCAGGACGAGGGCAGCAACAGCACCGGCAGCAGCGGCCATGTTCGTGTTGGCGAAGATACGCGACACGTCAGACACGTCACCAACCGTACCCATTGCGAGCTGGGAACCGCCGTTGAAGCCGAACCAACCGAGCCACAGGATGAACGTACCGAGCGTTGCGAGTGCCAGGTTGGAACCAGGCATCGGCTGCACTTTGCCGTCCTTGTACTTGCCAAGGCGCGGGCCGAGGACGATGGCACCTGCCAGAGCGGCCCAGCCACCCACGGAGTGCACAACGGTGGAACCTGCGAAGTCGGAGAAGCCCATCTCGGAGAGCCAGCCACCGCCCCACTGCCAGGAGCCGGACACCGGGTACATCAGACCCGTCAGGACGACGACGAAGATCAGGAACGGCCAGAGCTTGATACGCTCGGCCAGGGCACCGGAAACGATGGATGCCGTGGCAGCAACGAACACGAGCTGGAAGAAGAAGTCCGAACCAACAGACGCGTAGTCGAGCGCGGCGTCAGCAGCAGCAACACCAACCGGATCGAGGATCGTTGGGCCGCCGATGGCGAAGTAGCCGTTGAAGTCGCCCGGGTACATGGTGTTGAAGCCCATGAGCCAGTACATGATCGCGGCGATGGAGAAGAGACCGATGTTTTTGGTCATCTGCATCGTCACGTTCTTGGAGCGGACGAGACCGCCTTCGAGCATGGCAAAACCAGCAGCCATGAAGAACACAAGGAAGCCTGCCATACAGAACAGCAGGGTCGTCATGATGTAGGGGCCGATCTCATCGAAGGAGGGCGCAGCCTCCTGAGCGAAGCCCATTGTCGGCAGCACGATCGCGGCGGCCGCAAGAGGGAGAATCTTGGTGAATTTCATAGGTAAGTCCCTAGTTTGAGCGCGCTTAGAGCGCGTCGTCGTTGGTTTCGCCGGTACGGACGCGCAGGGCGCTGTCCACATCGAGCGTGAAGATCTTGCCGTCGCCGATTTTGTCGGTCTTGGCGGTCTTGGCGATGGTATCCACGACCTGCTCGGCCATGGCGTCGGCTACCACGATCTCCAGTTTCACTTTCGGCACGAAGTTCACGGCATACTCAGCACCGCGATAGATCTCCGTGTGGCCGGACTGGGAACCGAAGCCCTTGATTTCGGTAACCATCATGCCGCGAACGCCAAGTCCGGTCAGTGCCTCGCGCACTTCCTCGAGCTTGAACGGCTTGATGGCTGCTATGATGAGTTTCACGTGTCTGTCCCTTCCATGGTTCACGGTCTCCACCCGCCACAGCAGCAGGAGCAGCGGGGGCTGGGGGGACAGGGAGCTAGGGGTGCCTCATTTTCAAGCTAACGGGGGTTTTGGCAGAGCCCGGAAAAGGGAAGTGGACTCCATTTTTGCACAATTTCTAATCATTGCATAATTTTTAGGCTTAATGAGAAGTCAGCCTTAGAGTCTAATCGACCCATTACATCAGGCGCATTATTGCTTACATTGAACGTCGAAACGGCCGGAGAGCCAAAAGATGAGCAGGTCACGTAAACCCCTGGTGGCGGAACGCCGCTATCCGGCGAAGTCCGGCAGCAAACCGTCTGGGCGGAAGCCACCGCCTGCGCGCGCCAAAAAGACGAAGGCTAAGAAGCGTCCGTGGTACGCGCGGCTCGTTTCCTGGCTGGTGCGTCTGATCTGGTCGATTACTTGGCGCGGGACGGTCATCGTGACCGGCCTGATCGCCATTGCTGCCATTTACGTGGCCATGACGCTTCCCGACGCCGAGGTTTTCGCCGACCAGCGCGCCCGCGGGTCGGTGACGATGCTCGACCGCGACGGCCAGACCTTCGCGTGGCGGGGCGACCAATACGGCGGCTTCACCCAGGCGAGCGCCGTCTCTCCTCACGTGCGCAATGCAGTCATCGCGACCGAGGACAAGCGCTTCTATCGCCACTTCGGCATCTCGCCCCGGGGCATCGCCTCGGCGGTGCGCATCAACTTGCGCGAGGGCCGTGGGCCCCTCTCGGGCCACGGCGGCTCCACGCTTACGCAGCAGACGGCAAAGCTCGTCTGCCTCGGTGTCCCGTACGACCCGCAGGCCTGGCCGAGCGAAGCGGCCTATGAAGCCGACTGCCGCGAAGGGTCCATCGCGCGCAAGGTGCGCGAGGCGATCTATGCGCTGGGGATGGAGATCAAATACTCCAAAGACGAAATCCTCACGATCTATCTGAACCGCGCATTCTTGGGCTCCACCGCCCGCGGGTTCGAAGCTGCCTCGCAGCGCTACTTTGGCAAACCTGCCTCACAGGTGAGCCCGGCAGAAGCGGCGATGATGGCCGGCCTCCTCGTGGCGCCGTCACGTTTCGCGCCGACCAACAACCTGGAGCGCAGCCAAGAACGTGCGGCGACCGTCGTGCGCCTTATGGAGGAGCAAGGCTACCTCAGTTTCGCCGAAGCGCGCGACGCGCAGGACAATCCTGCAACGCTGTCCGCGGCAGCTGCCGCCCGCCAAGGCGGGTATTTCGCCGATTGGGTGATGAGCACGGGCCCAGACTTCTTCACGCAAGACACCACTGAGGACGTCATACTCAAAACCACGTTCGACCCCCGCATCCAGCGCGCCGCCGAAGAGGCGCTGACGCTGATCTTCGAGGAGAAGGTGCGCGAAGGCTCGGAAGCCGAGGCTGCCATCATCGTGATGAGTGCCGACGGGGCCGTGCGGGCAATGGTCGGCGGGCGCGACTTGCGCGTGAACGGCGCCTTCAACCGCGCCACGCAGGCGAACCGGCAAACGGGATCGACGTTTAAGCCCTTCGTCTATGCCACGGCGATGGATTTGGGCTATGGCCCCCTCGACACCGTGGTGGACGAGCCATGGTCGATCAACGTGCCCGGCTCCGGCACCTATGCGCCGGCCAACTACAACAATGAATTCGCGGGCCGCGTGACCCTAACCGAAGCGTTGGCCCGGTCACTCAACATCCCTGCGGTCAAAATCTCCGAGAGCTTGGGCCGCGACCTCGTGCGCAAGGTGGCCGAGGATTTCGGCATCGATTCCAAGCTCGCCAACGGACCTGCGCTGGCGCTGGGTGCCTCCGAATCCACGCTGCTGGAGATGACGGGTGCTTATGCGGGCATTCTCAACGGTGGCTCGTCCGTGACGCCCTACGGCCTCGTTGAACTGCGCCTCCTGGGCGATGACGAACCGCTGATGGGCACGGGTGGCGGCATCGGCAACCGCGTGATCCAAGAGGAAGCCGCCGAAAAGCTGATGTACATGATGAACGCGGTCATCACCCAAGGCTCCGGTCGCCGGGCCGCGATCGATGGTTACGAGATCGCGGGCAAGACCGGCACCACTCAGGCCGCGCGTGACGCGTGGTTCATCGGCTTTACCTCGGACTACGTTGCAGGTGTCTGGATGGGCTACGACGATAACCGCCCGCTCACCGGCGTCACAGGATCGGGCCTGCCCGCCGACATCTGGCGCGAAACGATGAGCCGTGTGCATGGTGAAATCCCGCCACCGCCGCTGCCGATGGCCCGTCGCGTTGACGCCCCCACCGCGCCTGCGTTGTCGCCGCAGGCGCAAGCCGACGAACCCGGCGGGGTCGAAGGGCTCATTCTCGATGTGCTGCGAGGGATCCTCGGCGACGGTTAACCGGCGCGCTGCAGATCGTTGATCAGGCCGCCCACGTTGCCTCGGTTGCGGTCAAGGAGGGCAGTGATCTCCACCCGCTCGGTCGCGAGCAGGTTCACGCCTTCGATGAGCATGTTGACGAACCGATCCTGACCTGAGCGATCGGAGACGATAAACGTCACCTCGAACGGGCTTTCGCCGCGCAGGAATGCCGTGGTCGAGACCTCGTAGAAGCGGCCCGCCTGACGCGCGCCATTCACTTCGATCCGGCCGCCGATGAACTCGCGAAAGCGCTTGCCGTACTTGCGCCCGATGTAGCCTTGGAAGGCCTGCGTGTAGGACGACAGCTCAGACGAGGAAAGAGACCGCGCCGTGGGCCCAAGGGCGGAGCGCGCAATAGCAGGCACATCGCCATAGCGCCCAAAGATGCGCGTGAAGTCGCCAATCATGGCAGCCTCAGATTTGCCGGAGCCAATGGCCGCGTTGATGTCGCCAACGAGCCCGCTCACCAACCTTTCAGCCTCGCGGCTGGTCAGGGAAAGCGCAGGCGTGGCTGCCAATGCTGCGAGGCCGCCAAGGAACCCGCGTCGTGAGAGGTTATTCAAAGTAAAGATCGTCATAGAGGCTTCCATCAGTGTCCGCCGGTCCCAAAGAGGAAGATGGGTCCTCAATACCAAGTTCGAAACGGCGGTTTTGCAAATAAATCAGACGTGATTGCGCATAGCTGTCTGCGCTTTCGTAGAGAATTCCATCAACGGTGTCGCCAAAACGGTACCGCGTGTTCGCAATTTCAGCACCCCGTGCACCGAGGCGGTAATCGCTCTCAGGGGATTCCAGCACCGCATCGAGCGGGTCGAGGAAGACATCGACGATAAATCCAGCGGTATCGCGTGTTGTGGAGGGGCCAAGCACCGGCAATTCGACATAAGCGCCCTCGCCCACGCCCCAGACGTGCAGCGTCTCGCCAAAGTCGGTGTCGCGCTTGGGCGCGCCAAGCTCGGTGGCAGGATCAAGAATGCCCAGGAGGCCAAAAGTGGAGTTTACGAGGAAACGGCCCGTGTTGCTGGCCGCGCTTTCCAGATCCCCTTGCAGGGTGTTGTTCACGATGACGCCCGGCAGCCCGAGGTTATCGGAGAAGTTGTCGACGCCCGTGCGAACAGGATCGGGCACGACGGTGCCGTAGACCTGGCTGACAGGCCGCAGCGCGAGGGTATCAACACCCTTGTTGAAGCCATGGACGCCCCGGTTCAGGCCTTCGAGCGGATCGTTGACGCCAGCGCCATCAGGTGCGGCAGCGCAGCCCGTTAGAAATGCCAGGGTCGCGAGTATTGCAAATCGGTTCACGTTAAATCCTGTCGTCTGGCTGCCACACATATGCCGATGGACGCGGGACGCTATCCCACCGCATATTGTGAGGGTAGTGTGTGACCAGTTAACTACATACGAACCTAGGGCAGCTTTGGTAGGCCCTTGGTAAATGTTTTCTGATTAAAAGCGAAGATATGCGCAAACAGGACGCGGACATCAAAGTTGGCCTTCGGGAATTGAAGGAGGCGCGACGCGAGAGTCGTGGCCTCTACTGGTTCGTGGGTATTTTCAGTTTCTTTGTTAATTTACTGATGCTTACGGGGCCCCTGTACATGTTGCAGGTGTACGACCGTGTCATTGGATCACGATCTGAAGAGACGCTGATCGCGCTCTCGGTGCTGGTGCTTTTCCTCTACGGGATGATGGGCCTTCTCGACTACGCGCGCGGCCGCGTGATGGGCAGAGTAGGCGCGCGCTTTCAGTCGCGGCTCGATAAACGCGTCTTCTCGGCGGTGATCCGCCGGACAGCTGCCGACCCGAACCCGCAGAAGGCCAATGGTCTGCGCGATCTTGAGGCCGTGCAGCGTTTGATGACCTCTCCTGTGTTGATGGCGATCTTTGATATGCCTTGGACGCCGATCTTCATCGCCGCGATCTTCTTGTTCCACCCGTGGCTGGGCCTTCTTGCCTTGGCAGGTGGCGCGGTGCTGATCCTGGCGACCTTCGTGAACCAGCTGATGAGCCGCACGCCGCAGAGCCGCGCAGGTGGTGCGCAGCTGCAAGCCGAACTGATGAGCGAGCAGCTCAAGAACGAAGCCGAAGTCATTCAGGCTCTCGGCATGCGGCGCGCCTCTTTTGAGCGGTGGCACCAGTCGCGCAGTGTGTCCTTGCAGGAAGGCATGACCGCCGCAGATATCGGCGGCACGTTCTCGTCCGCGACCAAGACATTCCGCCTCTTTTTGCAGTCCGCGATGCTGGGCCTCGGCGCCTACCTCGTTTTGCAGGGGCAATTGACGCCGGGCGCGATGATCGCGGGCTCCATCTTGCTCGGGCGCGCCCTTGCACCGGTTGAGCAATCCATCGCGCAATGGCCTTTGGTGCAGCGTGCACAGGAAGGCTGGAACAATCTGGCAGTCCTTTTGTCCGAAGTCCCGCAGGAAGCTGAAAAGACCGAACTCCCCCGCCCCCGCGCCATGCTTGAGGCGCAACAGGCGACGATCATTCCACCGGGCCAAAGCCAGGCGGCTTTGCGTATCGTGTCCTTCAAGATCGAGCCCGGCACCGCCTGCGGCGTGATCGGCCCCTCGGGCGCCGGCAAATCCACGCTCGCCCGCGCGATCACCGGGGTATGGCGGCCTGCAGGCGGCAAAATCCGCCTGGATGGAGCGAGCCTCGATAATTACGATTCGGACGTTCTGGGCCAGCTGATCGGCTATCTGCCGCAACGCGTGCAGCTCTTTGATGGGACAATCGCTGAAAACATCGCGCGCCTGACCGGCCAGCCTAATGCCGAGAAAGTCGTCGAGGCTGCCAAGAAAGCCGCCGCCCATGACATGATCCTCGAACTGCCCGACGGCTATGACACGCGCGTCTCTGCCGTGGGGGGACGCCTTTCGGGCGGTCAGGTGCAACGCATCGGCCTGGCCCGCGCAATGTATGGCGATCCTGTCCTGCTGGTGCTCGATGAGCCGAACTCCAACCTCGACAATGAGGGCTCCGCCGCGCTCAACCGCGCGATCCGGGATATGAAGGCCGCAGGTGGTTCCATCATGATCATGGCGCACCGCCCGGCCGCCATTCAGGAATGCGACGTCCTGCTGATGCTCGAAAACGGCCAGAAACGCGCCTTTGGCCCGAAGGAGGAGGTCCTCCGCGAAGTCGTGCAGAACGCAGGCCAGATCCGCGCCTCGGCCAAACAAGGCCAGACCGGAGGCGTGACATGAGCGATACGCAATGGTCCGCCCGCAAGCCCATGATCGTTGGGCTGCTCGCCCTCGTGATCCTTCTGGGCGGCTTTGGCACCTGGGCTGCGATGGCCAACATCTCGGGCGCCATCATCGCCGGGGGCCGCATCGAGGTGGATCGCAACCGCCAGATCGTTCAGCACCCCGATGGCGGCGTGGTCGTCGAGATCAATGTCGATGAAGGTTCGGTGGTGTCCACCGGCGATGTGTTGATCCGGCTCGACGATACGTTGCTGCGTTCGGAACTGGCGATCACTGAGGGCCAGCTCTGGGAAGCGATGGCCCGCCGTGCCCGCCTCCAAGCGGAACGCGACGGCGCCGACAACGTCGTTTATCCGGAACTCCTTTTGTCAGCAGCCGAGCGCCCCGCCGTCGCGGACGTAATCGCAGGGCAAGATCGTCTTTTCGAGGCACGGGGCGAAACCATCGCGCGCAACATTGAACAGCTTGAGAAGAGACGCGATCAAATCGCTGACCAGATCGCAGGGGTCGATGCGCAGCTCGCCGCCAATGAGCGTCAGCTCGAGCTGCTGGACGAACAGTTGGTCGGCCAGGAAGCGCTGCTGGAGCGCGGCCTCGCACAGCTGGGCGGTGTGCTCGCGATCAAGCGCGAAGAGGCCAACTTGCTGGGCACTGTCGGCGAGCTGACCGCCGCGCGCGCCCAGTCCGAGGGCCGCATGACCGAGATCGAGATCGAGATCATCAAGCTGGGCTCGGATCGCCGCGAGGAGGCGATCACGCTTTTGCGCGACATCCAATTCCGCGAGCTTGAGCTGACTG
>JBCBFV010000069.1:0-9861 GCA_038527425.1 Pseudomonadota bacterium | reverse complement strand
CGCGGTTGGCGGCATCAAGGCTCGCAGTGGGCTCATCGAGCAGCATCGCTGGATAGTCGTGAACGAAGCCACGCGCGATATTCACACGCTGCTGCTCCCCGCCGGAAAATGTTGTGGGCGACAGGGACCAAAGCCGCTCGGGGATGTTGAGCTGTTTCAGAAGCGCCTCTGCCTGAGCGTTGGCGGTGTCGGCATCCACCCCGACGGCGCGCAGCGGCTCGGCCACCACATCGCGGGTGGGCACACGTGGCACGACACGCAAGAACTGGCTCACATAGCCCAAAACTTCTCGGCGGAGCGTGATCACCTGGCGCGGCTCCGCAGCCACGATATCGGTGTCTCCGATGCGGATCGCACCGGACTGCGTCAGGTAGTTGCCGTAGATCATCCGCATGAGAGTGGATTTACCGGCACCCGATGCGCCGGTGAGCGCCACACACTCCCCCGGTTCGACTTTGAGAGACACCGCCGACAGCACCTCGATCTCAGCACTGCCCTGATTGTGGAGCGTGAATGTCTTTGAGACGTCCTGAAGTTCAATCATGGCTCATACCTGCAAAACGGAGCTGACGAGGAGCTGGCTATAGGCGTGCTGCGGATCATCGAGGACCTGATCGGTGAGGCCTGTCTCAACGACGTGGCCCGACTTCATGACCATGAGGCGATCTGCCAGTAGGCGAACGACGGCGAGGTCGTGGGTCACAATGATCGCCGAAAGCCCCATGTCGCGCACAAGGCCGCGCAGAAGATCGAGAAGACGCGCCTGAACGGACACATCAAGCCCGCCCGTGGGCTCATCCATGAAGACGAGGCGCGGGCCCGTCACGAGGTTCCGCGCGATCTGCAGGCGCTGCTGCATGCCGCCAGAGAAGGTGGTGGGGCGGTCATCGACACGGGTTGCATCGATCTCCACCCGCTCGAGCCAATCAGTCGCTTTTTCGCGAATATCGCCGTAGTGGCGGGCGCCCACGGCCATGAGCCTTTCGCCCACGTTTCCGCCTGCGCTCACCCCCATGCGGAGGCCGTCGCGGGCGTGCTGATGCACAAAGGCCCAGTCCGTGCGCCCGAGCATACGCCGCTCCGGCTCTGACATCTGGAGCGTGTCGCGTGGGCCTTCAGCACGAGTGTCGAAGATGACCGATCCGGCATCAGGCGCGAGATGGCCCGCCATGCAGTTCAGCAGTGTAGACTTGCCGGAGCCACTTTCGCCGACAATGCCCATCACCTCACCAGGATAGAGATCAAAGGACACATCCGCGCAGCCGATATGCCCGCCGTAATGCTTCGTGACGCCTTGGACGGAAAGAAGCGGGGTCATGCCTCCCCCTCCCCGGCCAGGGTGAAGGTGCGGTTCATGGTCATTTCTCCCGTGAAGCCCTGGGCTTGGCGGCCCTCGCAGTAATCGGTGTCGGAACACACAAACATCCGCCCGCCTGCATCGTCGGTGATGACCTCGTCGAGGTAGGTGTTCACCGCCCCGCAGAGCGCGCAGGGGTGGTCAGCTTTGGAGGCCTCGAACGGGTGATCGTCGAAATCGAGGCTCACGACCTCCGTGTGCGGCGGCAGCGCATAGATGCGTTGCTCCCGCCCTGCGCCGAAAAGCTGGATCGCGTCGCTTTCCCCCAGTTTCGGATTGTCGAACTTTGGGATGGGCGACGGGTCCATCACGTAGCGCCCCTCCACCTTCACCGGATAGGCGTAGGAGGTCGCGATGTGGCCGTGGCGGCTGATGTCTTCGTAGAGCTTCACATGCATAAGGCCGTATTCCTCGAGCTCATGCATCTTCCGAGTCTCGCTTTCGCGCGGCTCAAGGAAGCGAAGCGGCTCTGGGATCGGCACCTGATAGACGAGGATCTGCCCCTCGGTGAGCGGCTCTTCCGGGATGCGGTGGCGGGTCTGGATGACGGAGGCCTCAGATGTGGCCGTCGTCGTCTCCACCCCAGCAGTGCGTTCAAAGAAGGTGCGGATCGACACAGCATTCGTCGTATCATCAGCGCCTTGGTCGATGACCTTGAAGCGATCTTCGGGCGTCAGCACGGCGGCCGACACCTGCACGCCGCCGGTACCCCAGCCGTAGGGCATGGGCATTTCACGCGAGGCAAAAGGCACCTGATAGCCCGGGATCGCGAGCCCTTTCAGGATCGCGCGCCGGATCATGCGCTTTGTCTGTTCGTCGAGATAGGCGAAGTTGTATTCGTTCATTCTGCCGCCTCCTGAATGTGCGAGGCGCCGGCCTCGGCACGGAGTTTGCGGACGAGCTCGAGCTCCGCCTGAAAGTCCACATAGTGGGGCAGCTTGATATGCTCGAGGAAGCCCGTCGCTTGGATGTTGTCTGCGTGATAGAGGACAAATTCGGTGTCCTGCGCCGGGGCGCCCACGTTGTCTTCACCGAGCTCTTCCCAGCGGAGCGCCCGGTCCACGAGCGCCATGGAGATCGCCTTGCGCTCAGATTGCCCGAAGACGAGGCCGTAGCCCCGCGTGAACTGCGGCGGCTCGGTTTTGGAGCCTTTGAACTGGTTCACCGTCTCGCATTCGGTGACGGTCACCTCTCCCACCTCGATGGCAAAGCCGAGCTCGGGGATGTCCATCTCCACCGCCACAGCGCCGATGCGCAGCTCGCCCACAAAGGCGTGGTTTCGCGCGTAGCCGCGTTGCGTCGAATATGCGAGGCCCAGCGTAAAGCCCTCATCACTGCGAGTGAGCGCCTGCAACCGCAGGGCGCGGTCTGCGGGCATCTCCAGCGGTTCGCGGGTCAGGTCTGGCGGCTCCGCATCGTTGAAAGGCGCCTCCTCGATGAGGCCCTCTTGATTGAGAAACTCGGTAACATGAGGCACGTCGCCGGGCTCAGGCTCCCGCTGCGGGGCGTCCGGCGCTTCCCCGTCTGCGGCGAGTTTGAAATCGAGCAGGCGGTGCGTGTAGTCGAACGTCGGCCCCAGGATTTGCCCGCCGGGCAGGTCTTTGAACGTCGCGGAGATGCGACGATCGCAGGCCATCGCGCCAGTATCGACCGCCTCGGAAGCCCCAAAACGCGGCAGCGTCGTGCGATAGGCGCGGATCAGGAAGATCGCCTCGATCAGATCGCCGCTCGACTGCTTGATCGCGAGCGCCGCGAGATCGGGATCGTAAAGCGACCCTTCGGCCATCACGCGGTTCACCGCAAAGCTCAACTGTTCGCGGATCTGCTCGATGCTGAGCTCCGCAACCGAGGTATCGCCGCGCCGCTCTTCCGCCAGCCACGCATGGGCATTCTCAATGGCGCGCTCGCCCCCTTTGACTGCGACATACATCAGAGCACCTCCGGCGCCAAAACGCGCGTTGTTCTTGGGAGCGCGGCAAGCTGGCTGCCGCTCGTGAAGATGAAATCGAGACCGCGCGGGAAGTGTTTGCGGTTGTCCGCGAAAGCCTCCGTCTCCGGCAGTGACAGCGATGCGGTGTCCTTGATGCCAGGCCCGCTGAGCGTCGCGCCCGAGGGCTCCAGCGCGTCCATTTCAACAATGAGGGTGGCGGAGCGGTCTGGGTATTGAGATGTGCCCAGCGGATAAGCCTCGAGAGGCATAAGAGCCTCCCATCGGCCCAGCGCGAACATGCAGTGCGATGGCCCCGCGAGCGGTGCGCCGGTGTGGAACGCGAGCCACGCGCGGACGTCATCGGTATCGGCCGCACCGGCCAGATATACGGGCGTATCCGTGTCACACAGTGTGAGCAGAACAGCGCCCGCCGCGGCGGAGATGGCCGGGGGCGGCGTCGCGCCAGCGATCTCGCGCAGCTGGCCCGGGCGGGCCATGGCTTCCATCACGCTGCGAAAGGCGTGCGCCGACTGAACGGGCGGGTTCGTGAATCCGCCGGAAAGGGCCTCAGCCTGCATCAGTCTTCTCCTCTGACCATTGTGAAGAAATCGACCTTGGTGGCCGCGGCCTTGGCGGCACGCTTGGCCTTGGCGGCGTCAAGCTCAGCCCGCAGAGGATCGAGGATCGCGCTCTGCACCGCGGGCGCCTGCGCAGTCTGCATCAAGGCGTCGACAAGCGCTGCTGCCTCCGCATCCGCTTTTCGGCGGCCTTGGATGTAGGCATGGCCCACCGTTCCGTCGGGGAGCTTCAGCGCGCAGCGCGTGATCGTCATCTCACCCAAATTGAAGGGGGCGCCTGTTCCTCCTGCACGACCGCGCACCATCGTGCTGCCGATCTCGGGCTTGCGGAGCCACTCATGGGCGGGACGCTGCCCCAGCGTATCGAGGAGCTCCGCCACACGTCCGGCGGGCGCTTTTGCCAAAAGGCTCATCCAGGTTTTTCGGGCCTGATTTTCGTCGCTGATGTCTTTCATCTCGACAACTTCACCGCTATCTATACAACTATACATATCATACCATATCGCACCCCGAGAAACAGAAGAGTTTTGTGAAGTTTGCGTGACACTTCAGCGAGAACCCCGATCTGGAAAGCCATCGCCAACGCGCTCAGAAGCGACGTGGCCGAAGGGCGATATGCGCCCGGTGACAAGCTGCCGACTGAGGCGGAATTAGCGGAACGCTTTGGCGTCAATCGCCACACCGTGCGCCATGGATTGTCCGCTTTGGTGGACGAAGGCCTCGTGCGGACGCGGCGCGGGGCTGGCGCCTTCGTGGCCGCCCGTCCCACCGATTACCCCATCGGGCGCCGGGTCAGGTTCCATGAGAACCTGAAGGCCGCCGGACGGCACCCTGAGAAGAAAATCCTGCAAGTCGAAGAGCGTGCAGCGACCGAAGGCGAGGCACGTGCCCTCCTCATCGCGCCCGGGTCGCCGCTGTGTGCCTATCACGGGCTATCGCTCGCCGATGATCAGCCGGTGGCCCTTTTTGAGAGCCTCTTTCCGCTGGAACGCCTGCCCGACATGGCCGCCGCGCTTGAGCGGACCAGCAGCGTGACGCTGGCGCTGAAGGAACTCGGCGTCAGCGACTACACCCGCGCCTCTACTCGGCTGACGGCAGTGCGGGCCACGGCCACGCAAGCGCTGCATCTCAATCTGTCGGAAGGGGATCCGCTGCTACGGACCTCGGGCGTCAATGTGTCTTCGACGCAAGAACCGGTGGAATACGGTCGAACTTGGTTTGCTGGGGACCGGATCACGCTGACCCTCGAAGACGAAATGCCCCCAGCCCAACCGGGCCAGGGGCAAGATGGCTAGCGTGGGTTATTCGAGACCCATGCAGTTCGCGTAGTACGTCACCGTCGCGGGCCAGTCAGAGAAGATGCCTTCCACACCCACGTCTTGGGCCAGTGCGTCGATGTAGTCGTACATGACACCGTCGCTCGTGGTGATGTCTGCGATGGACTGGTAGTACCAGCCGCCGCCGCGCACGAGGGGCCCGGACCGCTCAATCGTCCAGGTGATGATCTTGAGGTCCGCGGCCTTAGCCTCCTTGGCGAGCGTCGAAGGCACGATCTCACCATTTTCAAGCGTCACGAGCATCCACGTCGGCGGCGCGATGTAGTTCACGCCCATGGCCTTGAGCTCCGCCATGGTGTTGGGCCAGGTCGCTGGGTCCATGGGCGAATAGCCGTCGAGGTTATACTCATCCATCAGATAGACCGCCTGCGCGCCAAACGCGGGCTCCGCCTTGATCCAGTAGAGCACGTCCTCGAGGTTGAAGGACTGGAGCCAGACATCAGACGCCGGGATGCCGGCGGCCTTGTATTCGTCCACCAGCTTTTGCGCGTAATCCTCCTGCGTGAAGCCGTTGAAAGGCATCTCCACAGACGGGGCCTTCAGCTCCGGCGTGAACTTGGCACCCAGCGATTTGAAGAGCTCGATCGATTCCGCGTGGGTCATGATCGTGGCGGGCTCCGCCGAATAGAGATCGGTGCGCCAGTCCGCGGTGCCGCCCAGATAGGCCTCAACGGTCGTGGCGCTGCGGTCGGCCGCATCCATTTTGGGCGTCAGCGTCCGGTATTCAGCGAGCGTGATCTCAGACGTCCGACACTCCGCCGCGGCGGGGGTGTCGCCGTCAGCGGCCGTGAATGGCGCCACGCAGGTGGAAGCGAGCGGCGTCGCCAGGATATCGGTCGTGGTGTGCAGATCGTTCTGAGCGTGACGGCACACAAGCTCGAGATCCTCGGTGAAGGTCACGTCGCATTCCAGGATGCCCGCCCCCATGCGCGCAGCCGCGAGGTTTGATTCAACCGTGTGCTCCGGAAACTGCATCGGCGCGCCGCGGTGACCGATGGAAAAGAGCGACGACGAGGCCTCCTGCCCGGAGCAGGACATCAGCTGCTCTTTCAGCGGGCCGTCCGCCATCTGGTCGATCAGATAGAACGGGCGCGGACCGTAGTCGATCCGGTCAACAGATTGCGCGACAGCGGGTGCGGCGGCCAAAACGGCCGTCGACAGAGCGATCATTCGGAACATGATTTTCCCTCAAAGGTGGTTGGTACGAGGGATTTTGCAGCGCGTCGTAACCGGTAAGTGACGCGTGTAAGAAGCTTTTATGAACAGCAAGTTACCGCTTAGTGACGTGCGTATTTCTTCAGAAAAGCTTCGGCCTCCAAATGCCGAAAGTCTTCGAGCGCGCCACGCAATTCATCATGGGGCCAGTCCCACCACGCAAGCGCGAGAAGCCGCTCCGCAATCTCAGCCGGTTGCCGCAATCGGAGCACCTTCGCGGGGGTTCCCGCGACGATCGTGTAGGGCTCCACATCCTTGGTGACGAGCGCGCCCGCGGCCACAACCGCGCCGTGCCCGATTGTGACCTCAGGCTTGATCATCGCGCCAGCACCGATCCAGGTGTCATGGCCGATGTAGGCCAAGCGCGCGCGCCTACGCTCAAAGAATTCTTCATCACGCTCCGCATCGTCCCAATAATCATCCGAGCGATAGAGAAAGTGGTGGCAAGACGCGGTGTCCAGAGGATGGTCCGTGGCGCCGATCCGCGTGAAAGCCGCGATGTTTGAGAACTTGCCGATCTGAGCGTTCGCGATGTCCGCGTAACGGTCGCAATAGGAGTAATCCCCAAAGCTCGAATAGGCGATGCGGCTCCCCTGCCCGATCTCCACATAGGCACCGAACTGGCTATAGCTGATGTCGCAATCGGGGTGGATGAACGGCACATCCGGCTTAAGACGCGCCATCACTCTTTGCGTCCAATCAGCTTGCCGCGCAGCCAGCCCGAGAACCAGTCCATGAACATCACCATGACGATGATCAGGATGATGTAATAGGCCACCTCCTCCCAGTCTTTCTGGGTCTGGATGGCTTGGGTCAGCATCAGGCCAATCCCGCCGCCGGTGATGGCACCGATGATCGTGGCCGAGCGCGTGTTGGATTCAAGGAAGTAGAGGATCTGCGCCAGAAGCACCGGCACTACCTGGGGGATCACCCCGAAGCGGTAGCGCTGGAGCGGCTTTGCGCCCGTGCTCTCCAACCCCTCGATCTGCTTGCCGTCAACGTTCTCGAGCGCCTCGGAGAAGATCTTGCCGAAGGTGCCCGTGTCTGTGATCAAGATCGCCAGCGTGCCGGTGAGCGGGCCGGGCCCAAAGGCGCGGGCCAAGACGACCGTCCAGATCAGCGCGTCCACACCGCGCACGAAGTCGAACACACGACGCGTGCCAGCGCGCACCAGCATCAGCGGCGAAAAGCGTTTCGCGGCGAGGAATGCCAAGGGCAGCGCGAGGATCGCCGCGCCCATGGTCCCGAGGAAGGCCATCAGGATCGTCTCTCCAATGGCCCAAGCCACGTCCTTGTGGCGCCACATGGCGTTGTTCCACCAATCAGAGACGGCGCCCACCAGGTTCGCGCGCTCGGGGTCCACACGCTCCCCAAAGACGAGCTGGGTAAAGCTCACCCCATGGTAGGGACTGTCCAGCGTGAACCAGAAGAGCTCCCACCCCGGAAAGTAGTTGAAAACCTCGGTACGCGCCCCGGTTAGGGTGATGCGGCCCTCAGGCGTGGTGATGCCCACGCGGCGGCTTGAGGCGCTGATCCATTCGGGCAGCTCCTCAGGCAGGTTCGTGACGACAGACCGCCCTTCCGCCTGCGCTTCGATGAGGGGGAAGCCCGGGATCTCAACCTCGGTCCGATTGTCCGGCAGGTAGCGGACGATGTGATCGCCGCCGAGGTCGATGGTGAGGATCTCTCCGTCAACGCTGACCCAATCGGGGCGCTGGCCTTCGGGGTAGCGGCCCTTCCGCTCCCCCTCGACCGCGTACTCGATGGAACCATCGCGATTTGAGCGCGTGACATGGACCTTATGGGACCAGCTGTCCGAAGCCAGCGTCACCGCATTGTCCCAGTTCGCCCGCTGGCTGAGGCCCGCAATGTCGAAGGCGAAAAAGATGTAGGTGAAGTAGACCAGAATGACCGCAGGCACCGAGAAGGCGAAGAGGCGCTTGCGGCTAAAGAGCTTGTCTGCCGCGGCTTTCGCGTCGGTCAGGTTGGTGTCCATGACGGTCATTGGGCCTGCCCCTCAGTCAGTCGGTTGCGGTAGCGGCTCGACACCTGATCGAAGAAGACAATGGTGGAGAAGAGCAGGATGAAGATGGCGGCGGCCTCATCAAACCGGCCCGGGCCCCAAGCCATGGCGTTGCGCAGCTCGTAGCCGAGGCCGCCTGCGCCCACGAAGCCCAAGATGGCGGAGGCGCGGATGTTGATCTCGAACCGCAGGAGCGCGTAGCTCACAAAGTTGGGCGCCACCTGCGGCAGCACCCCAAGGAGCATTCTTTGCAACCATGAGGCGCCGGTGGAGGCGAGGCCTTCGATTGGTTTGAGGTCTGCGTTCTCCGCCACCTCGGAAAAGAGCTTGCCCAGCGCGCCCGCCGTATGGATCGCGATAGCGATCATCGCAGGCACTGGCCCGCCACCGAGAACAAAGATCAGCACGAGCGCGATCACGATCTCAGGCACGGCGCGCATGATGTCAGAGATGCGGCGGAAGAGAGGGATCAGGCTCGGCCATTTGGCAAGACCGCGCGTGCCCAGCAGCGCGAGGGCGAGGCCCCCGAAAGCACCGATCAGGGTTGAAACTGCC
Source organism: Pseudomonadota bacterium (assembly GCA_038527425.1). Lineage (GTDB taxonomy): Bacteria > Pseudomonadota > Alphaproteobacteria > Rhodobacterales > Rhodobacteraceae > Shimia_B. The sequence continues at coordinate 866 of JBCBFV010000069.1, read as the reverse complement.
GCGATATTGATCGTCTCGATCAGCGCGGGGAAGTATTTGGCGACGAGTGCCGGTAGGTCGGCGCGTTTCTCCCACGCCTCCGAGAGCACATCGCTCGGATAGGCGCCGATGTTGCTGATACCGTCCCAGAAACCACCCGCGTTCCGGTCGTCAGCGACGTTGAAGCCCGAGACCATCAGCACCACGAAAATCAGCAGAGCCAGGCCAGAATACAGCCTGCGTCGTTGCACTTGCGCCATGTAGGTGGATTGGATTGCGCCCACGCTCTGCGGCGCGGCGCTTATGCTCGCGTCAGTCATGCTCTGCCCCTGAGAAATTCCGGCAGCCGGGGGGACCAGGCTGCCGGAGACGTCATGGAAATGACTTAGCCGCCGATCTTGGCCTTACGGGCCTCGATGACAGAAATGTAGGTGTCATGCGTGACGGGCTGGAAACCCAGCGTCTCGCCCGCGGCCACACCGTAGGCGCAGTCGATGTCACGCTCGTGCAGCGTATCGACGAGCTCGGTCATGGTCGCTTTGACTTCGCCCGGCAGCGCCTGACGCAGAACGACGGGACCTTCAGGGATGACCTTGGACTTCCAGATCTGGACCATGTCGTTCATGTCCACGAGGCCTGCGTCCACAGCTTTGCGCAGCGCGCCGGAGTTGTAGCCGTCTTCCCAGTTGCCTTGGCCGTCTGCCCAGGTCACGCCACCGTCGATGTCACCGTTGTTCACAGCAACGATCGTCTGCTCGTGGCCGCCGGTGAACTTCACTTCGCCGAAGTATTCGCCGGATTCCATCGTGATGCCGTCTTTGTACTGCGGGATCTCGATGGAGGGGATGAGGTAGCCGGAGGTGGAGTTCGGGTCACCGAAGCCAAAG
>JBCBFV010000068.1:0-9985 GCA_038527425.1 Pseudomonadota bacterium | reverse complement strand
GTCCCCACTGTTGGTGACCACACTATCGCCCGCGCGCCTCGACCGTTTCAGGCCCGCTGAAGAAAACTCCCACAACTCGCTGGCTGACGAGGCGCTATAGGACATCATCCACGGTGCTTTGAGATCGTCCGGATGGTTCAACGGCCCCACCCTCTCCAGAAAATCAGGGCTGGCCACCGCGCGACGCGGCACGTCGCAAAGTTTGCGCCAAACTGTGGATTGATCTTTTGGTGGCCCTGAGACGCGGATCGCGAGGTCGCAAGTCTCTGAAATCACGTCAATAAGCGTGTCCGTGAAAGAAACATCGATGGCGATGTTGGGATAGGTCTGTTTGAAGCTGTCGAGCATCTCCGGGATGACTTGCAGCCCCAGCGACACCGGCGCCGTGATCCTTAGGCGCCCCTGATCGGGGCGATTTTCGCGGACGGTTTCCGACAGGGCCGCATCGAAGCTCTCAACGATGGGGCGAACCCGAAGCGAGATGGGGACATGTCGGGCCAGCAATTCGTTAGCTTCGGCGATTTTGAACGCATCATTGGCCACCTCAAGTTGGTCGGCTTCGACTTGAGCAGGCAGAACTTTCGCTACGCTTCGAACTCTCAACTGGTGGAGTGGGAGATCGCGCGGACGGGTCATGCCATCGCGATCATGAGCGATCGGATCGCCAGAAAATTTCCTGAGTGCAGACCCGTTCTGACTGAGATTGAACCCTTCTCGATCCCTGTCTGGCTTGTCGTGCATCGAGAGCTTCAAACCAGCCGTCGCATTAGGCTCGTTTTTGATCTCCTCGCTGCGGGGCTTTCCACCCCGGTCGCCGATCCCTTGAGTACACGTGCGAGGACCTCGTCCAAATGACCCAGCCCTTTGAAGATCCAAATGTCGAACGCGCGTTTCAGGCTTTTCCGGATGACGTGCGCGGCGGGCTCTTGGCGATCCGCGATCTGATCTTTGAGGTCGCGCAGCGCACTGAAGGCGTGGGCGCCCTTCAAGAGACGCTTAAGTGGGGCCAGCCAGCCTATCTGACACCCGAAACGAAGTCGGGATCGACCTTGCGGTTGGGGCTCCCGAAAACTGGCGGTTTTGCGGTTTATGCGCATTGCCAGACGACCATCATTTCAGACTTCCAGGCGCTCTTCCCTGATGATTTCAGCTATGAAGGCAACCGCGCAGTGCATTTTTCCTCGCCGGAGGAGCTGCCTTTGGATCGCTTGGCGCTCCTCATTCAATCGGCTTTGACCTATCATCAAAAGTGACGCGCGAAAGCGCTTCTCGGTCAAATACTTACTGGCTCGCGAGCATCGCCTAGGAACAGCCCAGGCCCCCTAAAACTGCGTCAATCCATCCTCGCTTCTCGAATCGGGTTGACAGAAATGGAACGTTCCAACAATTTATATGGAACGTTCCAAATGTGGGAAAGGGAGTAACCGTGGAGTGGGCCCTGATCGGTGCAAGCACCATCGCCAAAGACTACGTCATCAATGCGATCCGGGCGCAGGACGGCCACAGCGTTCGCACAGTGATGTCGAGCTCTGCCGCGCGCGGCGCCGAATACGCTGAGGCCCAGGGCATTCCTCAATCCGAGACGGACCTCGACGCGATCCTCGCCGATCCGTCAGTGGGCGCGGTCTACATTTCCACGACGAACGAGAAGCACTTCCCTCAAGCAATGGCGGCCATCGCGGCAGGCAAGCACGTGTTGTGTGAAAAGCCACTCGCCATGACGCTCGAAGACGCCGTGACGATGGTGAAGGCCGCTGAGGCCGCGGGCAACACCTTCGCCACGAACCACCACCTACGCTGCTCGGGCTCGCACCGGGCAATCCGTGATGTCGTGGCCGAGGGTCGGATCGGGCGCGTGCTGTCGATGCGCATATTCCACGCCGTGCACCTGCCGCCCCACCTGCAAGGATGGCGCATTAACGATGCAGGCGCAGGCGGCGGTGTGATCCCTGACATCACCGTCCACGACGCCGACGTCACCCGCTTTATTCTGGGCGAAGACCCCGTGAACGTTGTGGCGCAGATGGCCGCGTCCGGTATGGGCAGCGGCGTCGAAGACAGCGCCATGTCGGTCTGGTCGATGCCCTCGGGCGCGATGGTGATGACCCATGAGAGCTTTACCCATCCCTTCGCCGGATCGGGGCTCGAGGTCCACGGCACCGAGGGCTCCATTTTCGCGTCAGGCATCATGACCCAACAGCCCGTTGGCGAAATTACCCTCGTGAACGAGGACGGGCGCACGGCGCTCCCCTACTCAAACCACGACCTCTACGTTCAAGGCCTCGCGGACTTCTCCGGCGCGATCCGCGGGGAGGGTCAGCCAGCTGGCACAGGCTGGGATGGGGTAAAATCACTCGCTATCGCTCATGCCGTTCGCAAATCTGCCGAAACCGGCGCGCGCGTGCCCGTGAACTACGGTGGCGCCGCATGAGCAAGGTTATCTCGGCAGAGGGCGCGGTCGCGCAGATCAAGGACGAGGCGGTGATCACCGTTTCCTCCTCCTCCGCGCTCGGCTGCCCGGACAAGGTGCTTAAAGCCATCGGCGCACGGTTCGAGGCGGAGGGGCATCCGAAGAACATCACGACGCTACACTCCATCGCGGCGGGCGACATGTACGGCGTGGGCGGGATGGAACACCTCGCGCAGGACGGGCTGCTCACGCGCGTGCTCGCGGGCTCCTACCCATCCGGGCCGTCGAGCCTGCCCATGCCCGAAATCTGGCGCATGATCGTCGAGGATCGCGTCGCGGCCTACAACGTGCCCTCGGGCATCATGTTCGACATGGCGCGCGAGACTGCAGCCCGCCGCCCGGGTGTGCTGACGAAAATCGGGCTCGATACCTTCGCCGATCCCATCCGCGAGGGCTGCGCGATGAACGCGCGCGGGGCCGCTGCGCCCATCGTCAAACGCGTCGAATTCGATGGCGATACCTGGCTGCATTTCCCCAACATCGTCCCGGACGTCTGCATCCTGCGCGCGACAACCGCAGATGAGCACGGAAACCTGACCTATGAACACGAAGGCGCCTACCTTGGCGGCCTCGAACAGGCGATTTGCGTGCGCAACCACGGCGGCCTCGTGATCGCCCAGGTGAAACGCGTGACCAAGCGCGGCTCATTGAGCCCCCATGACGTCCGCGTGCCCGGCCACCTCGTAGATCTCGTGGTCATCGATCCCGACCAGAAGCAGACGACCGAGACGCCCTATGACCCGGCAATCTCGGGCGAGATCCAGCGCCCTTGGGACAGCTTCTCTATCCCTGATTTCGGCGTGGAAAAGATCATCGCCCGTCGCGCCGCGATGGAGCTGAAGAGCGGCATGACCGCCAACCTCGGCTTCGGCATCTCAGCCATGGTCCCGCGCATTCTGCTCGAAGCGGGCCAGCCCGAGGCCGTCACCTGGGCCATCGAACAGGGCGCCGTGGGCGGCGTGCCGTTGACCGATTTCGCCTTTGGCTGCGCCTCGAACGCGGACGCGTTCGTCCCCTCACCCCAGCAGTTCATCTTCTTCCAAGGCGCGGGCTTCGACATCTCGTTCCTGTCCTTCCTCGAGGTGGACGTGGAAGGGAACGTCAACGTCTCCAAACTCGGCAAAAAGCCCTATCTCACCGCAGGCTGCGGCGGATTCGTCGACATCACGAGCCAAGCCAAGAAGATCGTGTTCTCTGGCTGGTTTGAGGCCGGCGCCAAGGTCGAGCTTGACGAAAACGGGGTGAATATCGCCGCGCCCGGCAAGTTCACGAAGATGGTGGAGAAGGTCGAACACGTGACCTTCTCTGGCAACCGCGCGCGGGAGCTCGGCCAGGAAATCCTCTACATTACAGAACGTTGCGTGATGCGTTTGGGCGAAACTGGTCTCGTCGCGACCGAGATCATGCCCGGCATCAACGTGGAACGCGATATCGTGGCCGCCTCCCAGGGCCGCGTCAGCGTGGCCGAAAACGCACTCGTCATGCCCAAGAGCCTTCTCACCCAAGGCGCCATGGAGTGGGCGGGATGAGCGCGGTCACGCTACATATCTCCGAGGGCACCGCCCTCGTGCGGTTGGAGAACCCGACCAAGCTGAATGCCTTCACGATCGAGATGCTCGATCACCTCGACGCGCATCTGACGACCATCGAGCGCGATCCCAGCGTGCGCGTGGTGATCGTCACCGGCAGCGGCGAGAAGGCCTTTTGCACCGGCGCCGACATTGACGCTTGGGGCCACCTGAGCCCTGCTGAGTTCGCGCGACACTGGGTGCGCGACGGCCACCGGATCTTTGATAAACTCGCCACGCTTTCCAAACCGACTATCGGCGCCCTGAACGGGCACACCTTCGGCGGAGGGCTGGAATTGGCAGCCGCCTGCGACATCCGCCTGCTCACCCCCCGCGCCACGTTGGCCTTACCCGAGGCGCGTGTGGGCATCGTGCCCGGTTGGTCCGGCACGCAGCGCCTGACGCGCCTGATCCCGGAGCCGATGATCAAGGAGATGGCCCTTTTCGGTCGCCGTCTTACGCCAGAGCGCGCGCTGGCCTGTGGGTTTGCTGCCGCGATCGAAGAGCATGTGCTCGCCGCCGCGCAAGCCATCGCAGCTGAGGCCCCTGCGCTGTCGCCCCGCGCAACGGAGATCACGAAGAACATGATCCACGCAGCCGTCGGCGAAGACCGCGGTGCGAGCGTCGAGGCGCTCGGATCGGCTGCCATCGCGGCCACCGACGACAGAACCGAAGGCGTCGCCGCCTTTCAGGAAAAACGCAAACCCACCTTCGAGGGGAACTGATGAAAGACCTTAACGTCATCACCGAGGCAGAGATTGCTGTTCCAACTCAACCAGTTGAGTTGCGCCACTTCATCGAAGGCGTCTGGGTCGACAGCGCAGATGGCGCGGTGTCGGAGCGTATCTCCCCCTCCCACGGAGTGGTGGTAAGCCGTGCGGCCCAGGGTGGTGAGGCCGAGGCCAACGCCGCCATCGAGGCTGCGCGCAAAGCGTTCGACGATGGCCGGTGGTCCCGCATCTCGGGCAAGGATCGTGCGGCGGTTCTGCTCAAGGTCGCTGACCTCATTGAAGAGCATACGGAGCGCCTCGCGCTGCTTGAAACGATGGAGAGCGGCAAGCCCATCAGCCAGTCCCGCGGCGAAGTGGGCGGCGCAGCAGACCATTGGCGCTATGCGGCCTCGCTCGCGCGCACGACCTATGGCGACAGCCACAACACGCTGGGCGAAGACATGGTCGCCATGGTGCTGAAGGAACCCATCGGCGTCGTCTCCCTCATCACGCCATGGAACTTCCCGTTCTGGATCCTGAGCCAAAAACTGCCCTACGCGCTCGCGGCAGGCTGCACTTGCGTAGTGAAGCCGTCGGAGATGACGCCCTCCACCACCGCCCTCCTCGCGGAGCTTTTGGTGGCCGCAGGCCTGCCTGCGGGCGTCTGCAACATCGTTCTTGGCTACGGCATGCCCGTGGGCTCCACGATGACGTCCCACCCTGAGGTCGACATGATCTCCTTCACGGGCTCGACGGCGGTGGGCAAGAAAATCTCAGAAATCGCGGCGGGTTCGCTCAAGAAAGTCGCGCTGGAACTCGGCGGCAAGAACCCTCAGGTGATCTTCCCGGATGCCGACCTCGAAGACGCCGCCGACGCGGTGGCTTTCGGGGTGCATTTCAACGTGGGCCAATGCTGCAATTCCTCGAGCCGTATCATCGTACATGAAGACATCGCCGAAGAGTTCACCGCCCGCGTGGTGGAGCTCTCCCGCCAAGTGGCGTTCGGCAACCCGCTCAACCCCGACACGCAAGTCGGCGCGATTGTCACCGAGGATCATCAGGCCAAAATCGACGGCTACGTGAAAGAGGCCATCGCCGAAGGGGCAGACGTGAAACTTGGCGGTGAAGCACTGAGCGTCGACGGTGTGGGGGAGCAATTCTATCAGCCCACGATCGTCACCAAGCTCACCTCCTCCATGCGCATCGTGCAGGAAGAAGTCTTCGGGCCGGTCCTTTCCGTGCTGACATTCAAAACGCTCGATGAAGCGATTGAGCTGGCCAATGACAGCATCTACGGCCTCTCGGCCGGGGTCTGGAGCAGTGACGTCCACACCTGCCTCGCCTTCGCGCGCCGCGCCGAGGCCGGGACCGTTTGGACAAACACATGGATGGATGGTTTCCCCGAGGTCGCCTTCGGCGGCATGAAGCAATCCGGCCAAGGCCGCGAGATCGGGCGTTATGGCTTCGAGGAGTTCTTCGAGGTGAAATCCGTGGTGATGCGCGTGGGCAAAGGTAGCCGCGGCGCGTGGGTTGGCGGCAAGTAGTGCTCCCTTCGGCGGGATATCAGGGCTTAGGCTTCTGGCGTCAGGAGGACGTGGAGACCCTCGGGCGGTGTGCCGTCGATGCGCTCCAACAGAAGGCGTCCGAGATGCGCGCCCGACTCGCGGAGGTTCTCAAAGACCGTCTGAATTTGCGGGCGAACATGCTCGAAGAGCGGCGAAGCCTGTTTGGTCACGACCGAGACGTCAACTTCGGGCTGAACCCCGCTATCCTGCAGCGCAGAGATCGTCGCGAGCGCCGTCACCTCGCCCACACAGACATGCCCGTCCGGCGGATTGGGCTGAGCCTGACGCGCGCGGATGAAAGCGGCAATCTCGTGGGGCGTGTTCGCGAGCGTGACCTCGTCGGGAAGCTCGTAGGCCACACCTGCCTCGCGCACTGCGCTCAGAAAGCCGTAGCGCAGGTGCTGAGAGTAGGTGAACCGCGAGCCCGGCATGATCATCGTCAGCCGTTTGCGGCCCTGCGCGACAAGCTTCTGAACAGCAAGGCGTGCGTAGGCCTCGTTGTCGAAATCGACCCAGGCATGGGGTGTCGAGAACTCGGTACGACCATGGGTGACAAACGGCAGCCCGGCCTCTGTGAGGACGCGCACCCGGTCATCGAAGGGCTCGGTTTGCGTCAGGATCACCCCGTCGGAGAGATGTTGGTGGACGATCTTTTGCACAGTCTCAAGCCGTTTGGGCCCGCGGATATCGGGCATGACACTGATCGCGAAGTCCGTGCCGGAAAGCGCGTGGATCACGCCGTCCAGCAGTTCGTCACTGAAGCCGAGGAATTCGTGATCGAGGTTCAGAAGAACACTGATCACCTTGGTCCGTCCGGTACGCAGACGCTGTGCGGCGCGGTCGGGCACGTAGTTCAAACGCTGCGCCGCGCGCGCCACTTCATCCCGAGTCTTCTGCGCAATCTTGGGATCACCGGCGAGCGCGCGGGACACGGTGGCGACGGCGAAACCGGTCTCCTCCGCGACGGTGCGGAGGGTGGGCCTTTTGCCAGTTGGTTTGGTCGTCATGGTGGCTCCGCCACGGGGTCGTCACATCAGGACTCAGACTATGAGAAGATTTTGAAACGTTGCAACACTTTTGTGGAGCAGCGCCTCTCGCACGGCCCCATCGGCGGCAAGAGGCAACCTAAAGCGTTGGAAAATGGCGATTCATTCCTGAATCCAACAACGATGTTGACAAGGTCGCCATTTATAACGTTTTAAATCCAGCAGCCCGAAAGGGCAAATCCTAGGGAGGAACCCAATGAATATCAAAAATACACTCAAAGCTTCGGTCGCGGTGCTTGCACTGTCCTCCGCTGCGGCACATGCCGAAGGCGTGGAAGTTCTGCACTGGTGGACGTCCGGCGGCGAAGCTGCTGCGCTGAACGTTCTCAAAGGCGACCTTGAAGGCCAGGGCATCGGCTGGACCGATATGCCTGTGGCAGGTGGTGGCGGCTCCGACGCCATGACCGTTCTGCGCGCTCGCGTTACCGCAGGCGACCCGCCCACCGCCGTCCAGATGCTGGGCTTTGCCATCCAGGACTGGGCCGCTGAAGGCGCGCTCGCAGACCTCAACGGCCTCGCCGCCGAGCAGAAGTGGGACGACGTTGTCCCCGCCGCTCTCCAGAACTTCTCCAAGCATGACGGCTCCTGGGTATCCGCTCCGGTGAACGTGCACTCCACGAACTGGGTCTGGGCAAACTCCGCCATCATGGCAGAGCTCGGCCTCGAGCAGCCCGGCTCCTGGGACGAGTTCGTTGCTGCCATGGAAGCGGCACAGGCAGCAGGCTACGTGGCCCTCGCCCACGGTGGTCAGGCTTGGCAGGAAGCGACCGTGTTTGACTCCATCGCGATGGGGGTTGGCGGCCCTGAGTTCTATCAGGCAGCCTTCGTTGACCTCGACCCTGAAGCCCTCGGTGGCGCTCAGATGGTTGAGGCGTTCCAGCGCATGGAAACGCTGCGCGGCTTCGTGGACGACAACTTCTCCGGCCGCGACTGGAACCTGGCATCGGCAATGGTCGTGAACGGCGAAGCGCTGTTCCAGATCATGGGTGACTGGGCCAAGGGCGAGTTCGTGAACGCGGGTCAAACCGCTGGCGAAGAGTTCCAGTGCTTCCGCGTGCCGGGCTCTGAAGGCACCGTTACGTTCAACTCCGACCAGTTCGCGATGTTCAACGTGACCGACACCGCTGCGATGGACGCACAGGTCACGATGGCCTCCTCCGTCATGAGCCCCTCGTTCCAGGTGGCGTTCAACACGGTGAAGGGTTCTGTGCCTGCACGTACCGACATCTCTGATGCAGAGTTCGACGCGTGCGGCAAGCTGGGCATGGCTCAGCTGGCAGATGCGGCGGCCTCCGGCGGTCTCTTCGGCTCCATGGCTCACGGCCACGCCAACCCGCCTGCCGTGCAGAACGCGATGTATGACGTCATCACCGCGCACTTCAACGGTGAATACGACGCCGAAACCGCAGCTGCCGAAATGGTGACTGCAGTCGAGCTAGCTCAGTAATCGAGCTACCCTGCTGGCGCGCCCTTCACGCGGCGCGCCAGCACCACTTCCCAGATTTCCCGAGACCAGGAGACCGGACCAATGGCCCGCGCCGACTCCCCTGATATGCGCACCCGTATGCAGGAACTCCTGCCGAAGATCGTGCTCGCGCCGTCCTTCGCGCTCGTTCTCCTCTTCGTCTACGGCTTCATCGCTTTCACGATCTACCTGAGCTTCACCGACAGTCGTATGTTGCCCAGCTACGGTTGGGAGGGGTGGACGAACTACTCCAAGCTCTTCCGCATCCGCGAGTGGGATACGGCGATCACGAACCTGGCGATCTTTGCCTCGCTCTACATCGTGATCTGCACGATCATCGGCCTGATGCTGGCGATCTTCCTCGATCAGAAGATCCGCGGTGAGGGCCTCCTGCGCCCCATCTTCCTCTACCCGATGGCCCTATCCTTCATCGTGACCGGCACCGCGTGGAAGTGGTTCCTCGATCCCGGCATTGGTATCGAGAACACCATGCACCTGTGGGGCTGGGAGAGCTTCGAGTTCGGCTGGATCAAAGACCGCAACATGGCGATCTACACCATCGTCATCGCCGCCGTCTGGCAGAGCTCCGGCTTCGTGATGGCCATGTTCCTTGCGGGCCTGCGCGGGATCGACAACGAGATCCTCAAGGCCGCGCAGATGGACGGCGCCTCGAACTGGCAGCTTTATCGCCGGATCATCATCCCGCTTCTGCGCCCCGCCTTCCTGTCGGCCTTCGTGATCCTGAGCCACCTCGCCATCAAATCCTACGACCTTGTCATCGCGCTGACCGGCGGGGGGCCCGGCAACGCCACGGCGGTGCCTGCTACCTTCATGTATTCCTACACCTTCACGCGAAACCAGATGGGCATCGGCGCCGCATCTGCCGTGATCATGCTGATGACGATTGCGGCGATCATGGTCCCCTATCTCTACGCTGAACTCCGGGAGAAGAAATAATGTCTGTCGCCTCCCAAGATAACGCCGCATCCGTCGGCCGCGTGGGGCGGACGTTCGTCTACCTGACGCTTCTCCTCTTCGCCCTCTTCTACCTTCTGCCGTTTGTACCTTTCTTTCTTCCTGGATGAAGTGCATAGATCACAATCCTGTCTTGCCCCATTCAATCAATCATACAATCTCTCTCTCTCTCTCTCTCTCTCTCTC